>JBAXIU010000044.1:0-11819 GCA_037138215.1 Candidatus Peregrinibacteria bacterium
TTCCCTCATTTCCACTTTTTTTACTTTTCTAGCACACCCTTTTAGAGAATACCCCCCATTTACAGAAAAAAAGTATTGACTCTTAAAAAGTAATTTGGTACAATTATATGAATTTTATTTCTACTTCTCCTTAACCCAGGAAAAAGCGAAAAGATTTACTCCCAAGAGAGACCGACAATGGTCACTAGCAACCGTCCGGCATTCTCTCCTCTAAAAGTAATCCTTCTCACACTCCTCCCAGAGAACACATAAAATTCACCCTTACACCAAATCCCACACCAACATTACAAAAAACAACACACAGAAACAAAAAAACAAACCTCACACACATCTCCCCCTCTCACACCAATATCCCAACACCAAATTACAAAGAGGAGAAATAAGTCCCACTTGATCCTTACCACAATACTACGCTCTTCCCCCGAAAGCGGAGAGCGATGAATCCTTTCTTCCTGATCACGCACACCTCACTTTCTTGCCATTTAACGGGTACAGAAAGGATTCTTCCTTCTTCGCTTTCTAATGTGGTTTTTCAAGGCTTGCTTTCCTTGAAAAATCCGCTCTTCACTTGACTCCGTTTCTTTTTTCGAAAAATTTCAAAAAGAAACACTCCAGGGGTCCGTCGCTGGAACGACGATAAATACACTCCTTAGGACAGCAAAGAATCGGGATTTAAGCACCCATTTCCATGAATTCATTCGGGGCAATGAGAAACGGACACATTTTTACCATTTCTCAAAACCGACAGAGTGAATCACACCCCTTTACGAAATATCCGCGTACGAGATAGATGTACCGCGGATTTTTTCGTATAGAAAAATATTGAGAAAATCCCAGGGTTTGACTTTTTCTCTTTTTTCCCAGACCATAGGGTCCATGAAACCAGAATTAGACCATATAGAGGCACTTGTAGTATCTGCTCAACAAGGAGATGTAGATGCCTTTTCTGAAATATACGACTCGTTTCTCACCCCTATTTATCGGTTTGTATTTTTTCGCGTTTCTTCAGAGGTTGAAGCAGAAGATATTACGAGTGAAGTATTTTTTAAGACCTGGAAAAATCTCAAAAAATATCAAGTCCAGGAGGGGGCTTCATTTTCATCTTGGATTTTTCGTATTGCCCACAATGAAATTATTGATTTTTATAGAGGGAAAAAAGAATACATAGAAATTTCAGACGAAATAGAAGATGAGCATCCGTTATGGGACGGAAAAAAAGAAACAGAGAGGAAAATAGAGCACGATCGTCTCCGAAAAGTTCTAGATTCTCTCCCAAAAATGCAGGCAGAAGCGATTATTTTAAAGTTTTTTTCAGAGCGATCAAATATGGAAATTGCGGAGATTTTGGGAAAAACAGAAACAGCCATTCGCATCCTCCAGTCTCGAGGCTTAAAAACTCTTAAAACTCTTTTTGATGAGTGAAACATTAAGCCTATTTTTTCGTTTTAAGAAATGGGAGTAAAAGATTTTAAACATTGGGACTAAAGACGCAAGATTTTGCGTCTCTACCAATTTTTCTCCTGTCCCCATCTTATGTAATTTGTAATTCTAACAGGGCGCATATCAACGCCCCTACGCTCCTCTCCCCCATTTTTCATTTGTAATTTCCTAGATTGCTTCGTTCCTCGCAATGACGGAAAATTCTTAATTCTTATGCCCTTCCCTTGGGAATCTATCGGCAAAAAAGTCCATCCCAAAAGTTCTTTTCGGGAACACTTGCGAGCGGATATTTACGAACTGGCGACAAAAAATGAAGAACGATTCTTTAAAAATCTCTTAAAAAAAATAAGTTTACCGGTTCCGAACCTCTTTTTTCATCCCAACCATTTTCCAGAACCTTTTTCGTGGGAGAATTTTTTTACCGGTCTTTTAAATCAGTTTCGAGCTCTTTTTCGTCATCCTTTTATCGTTTGGCCAGGAATTATTGCGGCGATGCTCCTCATCGTTCCCATCCTCTTTTCTCCTGCATCTCAACAAAGTATTGCCATGAGTCCCACTTTAGTGCGAGATTTTTCGGGATCTTTTTCTGTGAAAGAAGGCGAAAAGAGACACACCCCAAAACTTTCTGAGGAACTTTATTCTGGAGAAGTATTGGAAACGGGGGAAAACTCATTTGCGGAAATTGTATTCTTTGAAGGGAGTGTTCTGCGGATGGATGAGAATTCCATCTTGGAAATTAAATCCCTTACTCCCCATCCCCTCTTTTTAGAGGCAGGAGCGGTGGAGGTTTCTCTTAAAAAAGGACGAGCATGGGGAACGACTTTTCAAAATTCTCTCAGCGGATTAGGAATTGTATTGCATACATCAGATGCGACGCTCTCTCCTGAGAGAGCCAGTTTTGATATTTCCCTTTTAGAAGGAAAAACAAAGGTAAGAGTTTTCTTCCACTCTCTTTCTATAAAAATTTCGGGAATGAAAAGTGAGGAAACATGGTCTCTTGCACCTCATCAAGAGCTTGTTTTTTCTCCACTAGAAACACCGGTTATTACGCCCTTGGTACCAGCGGAGCAAAATGACTCCTGGATCACTAAAAATCAGGAGAAAGATACACAATACAGAAAAGAGGTCATTGAACATATGACTGCTAAAATGCAGGAAAATCTTCTCCTTTCCAATTTTTCAGATGGTATTCAAGGATTTTTTGAAAAAAAGCCAACAGATGAAGAGATAACCGTTCTATTTTCTCGCTTAAATGACGCCCTTATTTTGGCAAGTGCCGGAGAAAAAAATCTATCGGAAAGTTCTCTGCAAGAAGTGTCCAAGAGCCTCCCATTGCTAGAAAATATGGCCGTCATAAACGGAAAAATAGCAGAAGGGGTTTCTATTTCTTCTACCCTTTTAGATGAACAAACTCTTCCTAATGCGGTACAACCCGTAAAGGGGATTATTCGAGCAACGCAAAAACGCATTGTGCTTCCCCCCTCTCAAAATACTTCTACCCCAGTAGTTTCTGAGGGAATGAGGAAAAACAGCTTACTGCCGTCCTCTCCTCCTAATGATGGGAAAGCCGATGCAGGTTCTGGAACCGGAACAGTGCTCCCAGAGGTTTTGGATTCAGACTTATCCGGTGCTGCAATTCTACAAAAAAAACGAGAAACTTTTTATGACAATGCTTCCGAAAGCTTTCGGGATCAGGTGGATATTTATGACCTTTCTGCATCCCGGGAAAACCAGGCAAAATATTTACTCGGAAAAATAGAAGCCACTCCTGAAAATTTAGAACTTTTAAAAACCATAGAAAAAGATGCGCCTAAAGATGTAAAGCGACTCGTAAAGGAAAAAAGAAGAATAATAGAAGAGAAGATAAACTAGCACTCTTTCCTTCCCCAAACTATTTCAGAGGATCCCATCTCCCCCAAATACACATTGGCTTTGGAAAAATGCTGACATCCTAAAAAATGGCGAACAGAAAGCGGACTGGGGTGCCCTGCTTCCAAAACCAAATGTTTGGAACGATTAATATGCTCTCCTTTTTTTTTGGCATAATTCCCCCAGAGAAGAAACACAATTCCTTCTCGTTTCTCGGAAAGCTCTTGAATAACTCGATCGGTAAATGTTTCCCATCCTTTTTTGGCGTGGCTTGCGGCAAGCCCTTTTTGCACAGTTAAAACGGAATTGAGCAAAAAAACACCTTGTTCAGCCCAGTATTCTAAATTCCCATTTTTGGATGGAGAAATTCCTAAATCAGATTTCAGTTCTTTATAAATATTTTGGAGACTCGGAGGGAGAGGCGCCCCTTCGGGAACAGAAAAACATAACCCGTGCGCCGCTCCAGGTGTGTGATACGGGTCTTGCCCTAAAATAACTACTTTTACCTGGTGAAATGGACAAGCCTCAAACGCATGAAAAATATTTTTCGGATGCGGATAAATGGTTTTTCCAGAAGAAATTTCATCCACTAGAAATTTCTTGAGTTCGGCAAAATAGGATTTCTCAAATTCATCCTGCAAAACCGCTTTCCAAGAAGATTCTATATGCACATCCATACAAATGACAAAAGACAGAAAATTCATCCCGTGAGACCACTACTCTCCCACTGCCCACCCCATTGTCTTCCTAATCCCTTCGGGCATGGAAATTTTAGGCTCCCAACCAAAGGTTTCTTTTATGCTTGTAAACGAAATAGAACTCCGAAGAAGTTCTCCTGCAACTGCCTCATCATGAATACAATCTAAATGCACATGAGGATACCGGTTCTCGTATTGTCGTTTTATTTCGGAAAAGAGCATATTAACACTTATTTCCTGTGCACTTCCGACATTAAAGCGATGAAACCCAAGAGGAAAAAACTGAGTTACTCCCACATGGGCTTCCACCAAGTCGGAGACAAACAAGTAATCTCGTGTTTGTTCTCCGTTTCCATGAATGTGGATCGATTTTTCCGCCTGAATATTTTCCAAAAAAATACTGATCACCCCTGCTTCTCCATTGCTCCGCTGGCGAGGTCCATAAATATTGGCATAGCGAAGGACTACAGAAGAAATTCCAAACACCTCGCTATAACACCGGAGATAATTTTCAAACGAATATTTCGAAATCGCGTATGGAGACAGAGGCATTTCTCGTGCTGTTTCTGGCGTGGGAAAAACGGAAGCATTCCCATAAATAGTGCCCCCAGTAGAGGCAAACACCATTTTTTGGCATCCCGACTTTTGCATAGCTTCCAAAATATTTAATCCCCCCATAATATTTTCTTCTGCATCTGCTTTAGGATTTTTGAGTGAATTTCTCACACTCACATGAGCAGCATGGTGACTGACGAGATCCGGTTTTTCTTCACAAAAAATCCGCTCTATTTCAGCAGTATCCTGAATACACGCATTGTATACCGTCGCCGACGAAGGAATATTTTCCTCTCGCCCTGTGGAAAAATTATCAACAATGACCACTTTATGCCCATCGCTAATATACCGATCTGCCAAGTGCGAGCCAATAAAGCCGGCACCGCCGGTAATAAGAATTTTCATGGGGAAATATATTGGAAAGGACAGGTTAAAAACCTGTCCCTACACAAATTTACTTTAAATTTCTTCGCAAGAATGCTGGAATTTCTAAATCATCGGCATCGGGTTTTTCATGCTGTACAGCAAACCCACCCTCTTCCTCTTGATGTACAAACCCTGAATTGGGGAGCATCCCATCTTCTCCTCTCCGAATAAGACGGCGAACGGGCTGTTTTTTTAATAAAAACTTCGCACTATTTTCCATGGTGAGGTCCTGGTCAAACCCCGTGGCAATAACCGTACATTTTACCTCTCCTGTGTAGGAATCGTTTACTACCGCTCCAAAAATAATGTTTGCATCGGGATCTACCGCTGCGGTAATAATTTCTGCCGCTTCGTTAATTTCAAACATAGACAGATCCGTTCCTCCCGTAATATTGAAGAGTACCGCCTTTGCCCCAGCAATAGAGCGCTCCAAAAGCGGAGACTCAATCGCAGCTCTTGCCGCTTCCACAGCTCTGTTTTCACCGGTTCCAAATCCAATTCCCATGAGGGCAGAACCCGCATTTTTCATAACGGATCGGACATCAGCAAAATCCACATTGATAAGGCCATGCACCGTAATGAGGTCTGAAATTCCTTGAATCCCTTGGCGAAGCACTTCATCTACTACCGAAAAAGCTTCCGTAAGAGGCATTTTTTTGTCGATGAGCGACAACAGACGATCATTCGGAATGGTAATAAGTGTATCCACTTTATCAGTAAGGTTTTTGAGACCATCCATTGCCATTTGTCGTCGTTTTGCTCCTTCAAAAGAGAACGGTTTGGTAACGACTCCAACGGTTAAACAACCCAAATCTCGCGCAATTTCTGCCACCACAGGTGCCGCACCAGTTCCGGTTCCTCCCCCCATTCCCGCACAAATGAAAACCAGATCACTACCCTGAAGCGCTTTGCGAATATCTTCAGAAGATTCTTCTGCTGCTTGTCGCCCTACTTCGGGGTTTGCCCCTGCACCAAGGCCTTTGGTAATGCCTTTTCCGATATTAATTTTGGTCGGTGACTTAGAATAATGGATCGCCTGAATATCCGTGTTAATACTGATATATTCTACGCCATCAATATGGGCGTCGATCATTTTATTCACCGCATTTCCACCAGATCCTCCCACTCCCACTACGCGAATAATCGCGCCGGGATTCATATCCTCTAAAAGGACTTCCATACCTCTGGTAGGTGTTTTACGGAGGCTAGAGGAAGAAGCTGCAAAAATGTCTTTCAATCGAGAGTCTGCCATGGGAAAAAAGAAAAATTAAGGAAGAAGTTTTTTAAAGAGGCTTCCGATACCGGAAAATAACCCGCCAAGACCGAAGGAAAAACCGTACCGCTGAGGAGTATTGTGACGAATTCCCCACAAAATAAGCCCGATAGCCGTGGCATACGATGGATCATCAATTTTATCAATCATGCCCTGAATATCCTGAGGAAATCCAATTTGAACAGGAATCTCCAAAGCCTCCCGAGCAAGTTCCAGCGTTCCAGGCATTTTAATAGCAGCACCAGAAAGAATGGCTCCTGCGGGGAGCATTCCATCGCGTCCTACTTTGCGAAGTTCCGCTTTTACGAATGAAAAAATTTCAAAGTATCGTGCCTGAATAATTTCTGCGAGATGTTTTCTGGAAACAGTATGAGAATCAATTTTTGAAATGGTCGAGAGATCAATTTCTTCGTTTTCCGAAACCTCATCGGCAAGATTTGTTCCAAATTCAATTTTCATTTTTTCTGCTGCATCAATAGAGCTCCGAAGACCAATGGCAATGTCATTAGTTACGCTTGCTCCTCCAATAGGCACCACAACGGAATGGAGTACACTCCCCTCCTCATACACCACCACAGAAGTCGTATCGCATCCAATATCAATAGAAACAACCCCTAATTCTTTTTGTCGTTTAGAAAGCACCGCTTCTGCACTGGCCAGTGGAGAAGGAATAATATCATCAATATCTACACCAGATTGGTGCACGCATTTTTCAATATTTTTAATAACCGATGCCGATCCCGTTACCACATGAGCATCCACCTCTAGGCGAATTCCAGACATTCCCAAAGGATTTTTCACATCTTTTTGTTCATCTAAAGTAAAGGACTTGGGAATAATACGAAGGATATGTTCATTTTTGAGAAGTGCTGCATTTTGCGCTGCTTCCAATACTCTCCGAATATCACTCTCTGTGACTTCTTTTTGAGCAATGGCAACAATTCCTTTAGAAGTGGCCGAATCTATATGATGCCCACTGAGCCCTACGAAAAGGTGATGAACCGGAATTCCACTCATGCGCTCTGCATCCTCTAGTGCCGCAGCGATATTGGACACCAATTCATCTACATCAATAACAGCCCCTTTGCGAAGCCCCAAAGAAGGAGAAATACCAATTCCAACAATATGCGGTTCCTTTTTTTCAGGAGACAAAACACCAACCACTACCCGAATTTTTGAGTTTCCAATGTCCAACGAAGTCACCACTTGTTCTCGAGCCATGGAAAAAAGAAAAATATCAATGGAGAATTTCAAAAAGCAAGAATTGGCATTTCTTAAAAGAAATTACATCCGCCATTTTTAAAACTCCCCGCGCTGAAAGAGAGTGTACCCCTCCAAAAAAGAAAGGCAATTCTATTTTCATATTTTTGATCACAAAAAGCACTCACAAAATTTTTATAAACCACCCTCAAAGACCTTCAAAAAAGAAAAAAATGGAGTTCTTTTTTTATAAAAAATTGATTATTTTTGAACTCTTTTTCTGTTTTATAGAAAATTAATGAACAGAAAAAATGTTCAAAAATGAAACATTTTTACATGATAATATTCCCTATGCAATACTCACACTCTCCACACATTCGCTCTTCCCCAAATGTCAAAAACTCGAGAGATTGCAATTCTTTTCCCGTGCGCTCTATTTCTTCCGCCAACTCTTCTTTTTCTGCATCGGAAACAAACATTTGATGACGGATAAATTCCCCATTTTTTTGGGGCACTAAAAAATCCAACTCCCCTTCTGCCATTTTCCAAGAAATGGGCGCATGGTCACATAAAAGCGCATAAAAAATAATCTGCCGCTTCGCATCATCTTTTTTTAAGGCATTTTCCGGTTTTCCGGTTTTATAGTCTACTACCCGTGCCAGCATTTTTTGAGGATTGAGAAACTCAATTTTGTCCATTCGTCCGGTTACCGGAACCCCTTTAATTTCAACCGCGTGCGGAAAAAAGTCGTATTCCAGCAAATAATCGTGCGTACGAAAAAAATGAACATCATAATGCCGTAAATACTCTTCCATAATTCCTTTCCCTTCTTTTAGCGCCGCCAAAAAATCTTCTTCATTCAGGGATTCTTTCTCCAGAAAATCCTCAAAATTTTTCAACGCTTCTGGAATATGGGGAGAAGCAAAGCTATTTTTTTCGGCATTTTGGAATATTTTTCTGAGAACCTCATGCGCAGCGGTTCCCAAGGCAGAAAACCGGTTTTTAGCGCGAGGAACGCGGAGGAGAGTGGAGTACAAAAATTTTCGGGGACATTCTCGATACGCATTGAGGTGTGTAGGAGAGAGTCGAAAAGTAGAGAGAATTTCCCGTATAAAGTTCTGGAACGACTCCTCTGGAAGAGATGGCAACGGCGGAGCTAAAAAGAGCGTGGGAAGCACTTCGTATGCTTTTTTCTGAATGGGTTCGGGAGGTATTGCTTCTCGCAATATTTCTGGAATTTCCAACAAAAAAGGAGAAGGGGGTACCGGCCGACCTTCACTATTTTCTTGAAAAGACGAGAGCACGAGAACAGATTTTGCCCGAGTCATAGCCACATAAAAAAGCCGCCGTTCATCCTCGTGCGCCATTTGGGATTCCAAAGTGAAATCGTTTTTTAAAATATTGGGTGGAGTAGGAAGTTTATCAGCCGGGCGCTTTTTATCAATACACTTCGCCATGAGAACCACCTCAAACTCCAATCCCTTCGATCCGTGCATAGAGAGAATCTGCACGGCATCTTTTTGCGGAGCGAGATATGCATAAGAAATGGGAACACGAAACAACTCATGGGTTTCATACTTTTGTAAAAAATCGGCCATAGAAAAGGATTTTTTTCGAGATGCCCATTTTTTTATCTCGCGATACAAACCGTTTATGGCAGCAATGGTTTTGGTGTTCTTTTGATCTAATACCCAGGCATAAAATCCGGAATCATGGATGACAAAGGCAAAAAAATCAGGAAAGGAATATCTCCCCAATGCCTGTTCCCAAGCCAACAATTTTGCCCGCACTGCCACAAGCCCAGAAAAATCAGTATTTTCTTCCTCAGAGAGCGCCAAAAGCGCATCCCAACTCTCGGCATGGCGAGGAAGAGAACGAAAAAATCGTGCCACTTCTAAGAGATGAAGATTGAAAAAAGGAGCGCGGAGAAGAAAGAAAAGATCTTCCCCCGAATGCGTTTGGAGAAAAGAGAAAATCCGTAAAAACAACTGGAGATTTTTATCCTCCAAAGCGTTTTGGGATTTTTGAAATCGACACGCTACTCCGTACTGTTCAAAAAAATCAGCAATCTGAGATCCCTGCGCATTATCCCGCACTAAAATAGCAATTTCTTCGGCAGGCACACCATTTTGGAGATGTTTTTTTGCTTCCTCTGCCAAAAAAACCAACTCTTCTTCATCTGTTTTTAATTCAATAGTTTGGATACGCACCGGTTGTTGGAGCTTTTTTTGTGAGATAAGGCGTTTTTCCCCCAGTCCAAACGCGGTAAAAATACGATGCTGATTGTTATCAATAACGGCTTTTGCCCCATCTAAAATCTCCTGAGTACTTCGGTAATTCTCTTCCAACGGAATGATTTGGCAATGTGTTTGATACCTATGGAAAAAATCCAAAATATTTTCCATAGATGCCCCTTGAAAGCGGTAAATAGACTGGTCATCATCCCCCACTACAAAAATATTGGGGTCATCGTCCCCTGCTAAAAGCTCTAAAATTTCTTTTTGAGCAGAGTTCGTATCCTGAAATTCATCTGCCAAAAGGTACGAAAATCGTTCCCGATACTTCGCCAAAAAGTCCGCATCTCTGCGAAATTCTCTGAGTACAAAAAGTATCATATCATCATAATCGTATCGCCCCCGATCCTTCAACTTTTGTTGATATGCTGGAAAAACCAATTCCGCCATTTGTTTCCATTTCTCAGCATTATTTTGGAGGCTTTCCCAAAACTTTTTTAGCTCGTCTTTTAATGGCTTATATGGATTTTTCGCATTGAGATGCGAAAAATCTTTGAGCAATATATGGGTACATACTAAAGAGGCAATATTATTCTCAGGAATTTCTAATGCAGAACGCAGAGCAATAACATTTTCTTCGGTAATAGTGTTCGCACGGCGAGCAAGAAAAGTGTTCATTTCTGCCTCTGTTTTTTGTATAAATTCTGAGATTTCAAAAACAAGTTTTTTGAAGCCTTCGGGAGTAATCCCCTCTTTTTTAAGGGCTTGAATAAGACTTCCAATAGAGTATAAATAGTACTCGGGATTTCCAAAGAGTTTTAAGGCGCTGGAAGATGGCAGTTCTTTTAAAATTTCTTGAAACAACTCCGCTTTTTCTAGGTCATCCAGCATTTCCATCTCTTTGGCAAACACAAACCGTTCGGGGTGTTCTCGTAAAATTTGCTCACAAAAGGAATGAAAGGTAAAAACCTGCACGCGGTACCCTGCCGTTCCTAAAAAACTGGAGAGTCTGCGTTTCATGGCCACCACACCGCTTTCGGTAAAGGTAAGGCACAAAATATTCTCCGGGTTGGCATCCGTCTCCTGCAGTATTTTTACAATGCGCAATGCCAGCACCTGTGTTTTTCCCGTTCCTGCACCAGCAATAACCAGCACCGGACCGTTTATAGCGTTTACCGCTTTTTGCTGCTGAGGATTAAGAGATGAGAACATAGGAAAGAAAAAAAATGAGGGCGTGCCTTTATGCCAAGAGATATAAGGTAAGCGTAATTTAGACGAAAGTCCGCTCCCCCTAGCAATAGAGGGTAATTTTTTAGGAAAGACGCTTTTTTTCTTCTTCTAATTTTGGTTTAAGAGAGAACCATCCTTTAAAATTTTTAAAAAAAGTCATAGTAAGAAGTGTTAGTAGGGGCGTCGATTTATCGCTCCCATTTTGTGCACCCTATTTACTCCCCAATAATTTCCCCACAAAATCATTCGGCATTGTCGGAGAAGAATCTTCTTTTAATAGACCGGTATCTGATCGACTAAACAATGATTGAATAATTAACTGTCTATCTTTTTCGTCTACGGTTGAATCTTTTAAAAGAGATAAGTAGAAAAAAGTCAAAGTGTGTCTTTCCTCAGCATCTCTCGCTAAATGGAACGAACTAAACATTACCTTAGAAAGTGATCTAATACCAAATGCCATAAAGGAAATAAGTGTGATATAAACAACTGTCCATCTAATAGCAGCACTTTTATCCTCTCCAAACCAACTCGTAAAAATTACATCCGGTGCCATCCACAGTATTTCCCCCAAAGACCAACAGATAAGAATAATAATGACCAGTAAAGCCGAAAAGGCTATCCAACCTTGTGTTTTCATTGCATTGCCTCTTTGTGCCCAGTAGTCTGCAGGCTCTTTAAATCTTAATTTATCCTCATAAGTTTTCTCTAACTCTTCAATTTTTGATTTTGAAGCGCCAGTAAATTCATCAAATCCTCTCTGTGATAAATCGAACCACTCTGTAAAAGTCATCTCTTTGTCTCTTTTGAGCTCATCAATTTTTTCCACATACTCCTCATACTTTACCTAAGTTTCAATTCGAAGTGCAACAGGGGAAACAATAGAGAGCGAACATA
>JBAXIU010000045.1:0-11646 GCA_037138215.1 Candidatus Peregrinibacteria bacterium
ATGTTCGCTCTCTATTGTTTCCCCTGTTGCACTTCGAATTGAAACTTAGGAAAAATGAAAAGTGTTTAAAATCTTTAAAAAATCTAGCAGTCTTTTTTTAAAAGTGCATACTATACACAAATTTCTCTCTTTTTTATGAATACCCTTCAAAAAACGCTCGTATTTTTAAAACCCGATACTGTTCAACGCGGACTCGTAGGAAATATACTGACGAGGCTTGAAAATAAAGGTTTAAAACTGGTAGCGATGAAAATGTTGGCATTAAAAGATGAAGTTTTACACGAACACTATGCCCATGTAGCAGGGAGAGACTTTTTTCCTCCTATGAAACGGTTTTTAAAAAGTACTCCTGTAATAGTGATGATATGGGAAGGAATAGACGCTATTTCAGTGGTAAGAAAACTTGTTGGAAGTACAAATGCTCGTGAGGCAGATATTGGAACTATTCGTGGAGATTTGGCTATGTCTGGGCAATTTAATATGATCCATGCCAGTGATAGTGAAGAATCTGCAACACAAGAAATAACTCGATTTTTTCTTCCTGAAGAAATTTTTAAGTACGAAAAATCAGAGTATCTCCACATTTATTCTGAAGGCGAAAGAAAAACATTTTAACCATATTTCTGAATACTTTACTAGACCCCTTTATTACTATTATTAGATTTTTAAAAAAATTTTTATTCAGAAAATAATAATAAAGGAAAAAATATAAAATGTGAAAAACAAAAATTTGATTTTTCTTATCCTTTTTTGTAGATTTTACTCTGGTAGTATAGATATTTATTTTTCACACACCGAATGCGGTTTTTTTGTCAAAAGAGCGAATTTTTTCAAGCACTTTCTATAGTGCAAAAGGCTATTAATACGCATAATACTCTTCCTGTTCTCGGAAACATTCTTTTAAAAACAGAGGGGCAAAAAGTGTATCTTTCGGCAACAAATTTAGAAATAGCCATTTCTACTTCTTTTTCAGCGACTGTAAAAAATGAAGGAGCTATTACTGTTCCAGCACGGCTTATTGTTAATTCTGTCTCTTTTTTAAAAGAAGGAGAAATAGAAGTATTTTTAGAAGATGGTGAAAGTATTGGGATTTTTGCGAATGGTTCTAAAACAAAAATGAAGGGAATTTCTGCAGAAGATTTTCCACCACTTCCAAAAGTACAAAAAGAGTTTACCGTTGAAATTGAAGAATCCCTTTTAAAAAGATCTATTGAACGAACAGTATTTTGTTGTTCGGCATCCAGTATTCGCCCTGTTCTTTCTGGAGCGTTATTTTGGGTAACAGGAAAAGAAATGAGACTCGTTGCAACTGATTCATACCGATTAGGAGAACAAAAAATAACCCTTTCAGAATCACTTCCAGAATTTAAATGTATTATCCCCGCTCGGACTCTTCAAGAGCTCTCTCGGATTCTTTCTTCTGAAAAAGGGGATAAAAAAAGAAAAGTAAATATTATTGCATCAAAAAATCAGATCGTTTTTCAGTCTCAAGATACTGAAATTTCATCTCGCCTAATTGAAGGAAATTTTCCTGATTATGAACGCATTATTCCAAAAGAACGAAAATCTATAGCGGTTCTTGCTATTGAAAATATTATATTAGGAATTAAACGAGTTGGAATTTTTGCAAAAGAAAATAATAATAATATTCGGCTTTCTCTTACCGAAAAATCAGTGGTGATCACGACTGATGATACCGAAATTGGAAATGATATTTCTGAAATTCCAGCAGAAATATCTGGTCCGCCTATTGAAGTGGCTTTAAATGCACAATATCTTTTAGATATTCTTCAAAATATTTCTGATGATACTTTAGAACTTTCTCTTACTGAAAAACTTTCTCCACTTACTATTCAGCCAAAATCTGATATGAAATATGTGCATATTATTATGCCGTTAAAAATATAGTGTTTTTATAACGGTAAAAACTTATTTCTTCTTTATTTTTTTGCTAGGTATTGTTTAAAGGGAAACCTCTTTATTTTTCATTTTTTTTGAGTTGTTATGAAAAATCTTTCGATTTTTCAGGATATTTGGAATTTTTTTCCACAAATTTCCTCTTTTTCGCTTTCTAAGAAAAAGCGAATTCTTCATGCGTTTGGGCTTTCTAATCACTCCTCTAAAACCTTTTTTTTAGCGGATTTTTTATTTCGTACAAAGCCACAAAATGCAGTTTTTATCACCGATAAAAAGAGTGATATTTATGAATATGAAGAGCTTTTTCAGATGTTTTTTCGCCATGAATCGGAAACCCAACAATGGGAAACTTTTTCATTTTCCTTTTCTCAAGATCCAAAAGAAGAACAAAAAAGAGTTTTTGAACTGTTATCCCGTACTCAAAACCATAAAAAAACACTTTTTCTGCTCTCAGAAGAAGAATCACAAAAATTATTCCCAAACCCAAAAGATTGGTCTTCCCGAGAATATGTCTTAAAAACTGGAGAAAAGTTTAGACTCTCTGATTTTTTTGAAGCAATGGACCAATTAGGCTATACCGCTGGATTGGATAGAAATGTGGATAAGGGGGAATTTTTACGGATGGGAGATGAGATTTTTATTTTCCCCATTGGAGAAGCGTATCCGTTTACTATTGAAATTGGCTTTGATGAGGTCGGAAAAATAGTATCCAGAGGAGAAGAACATCAAAAAATCTCCATTTTTCCGCTGGCGGTAAAATGGAGACAAACCCCATTGGTAGATCTTTTTACTGAAAAAGATATTGCCATTTATGATGATTATGAAAGGGATAATGAAGACCTACCTCCTTTTTCTGGAAAAATTGTAGATCTCTCTTCTTTCCCAAAAGAGGAAGATGAACCTCTTCATCTTCGTTTTCTTTCGGTTTTAAAATTCTATACCCTCACGGATTTCCTAAATGATCTCCGTGAAAAAATTCGGAGCGAATGGAAAATGGTGATTACCACTAAACGATTTGAAGAACTCATTGCTATCTTTCAAGAAGAAAATATTCCTTTTACGCAATACGGGGATGTGAGTGCCAATATTCTCGTAATGGATGGAAAAGATTTGGAAATCGTGCCTCCTTCATTTCAAAACCCCATTGATAAAATTGCATTTCTCACCGATCGCGAGATTTTCCATATTAAAACGAGTTCTAAAAAAGTGGCAAAAAATAGTGAACTTATAGAATTTCTCACGAGTTTAAAAGTGGGAGATTATATTGTGCATCTCGATCATGGGATTGGGCGCTTTTTAGGCATTTCGGAACAAAAAATATCCGATATTACGCGGGAGTATTTAGAAATTCAGTATCTTCAAAATGACAAACTCTTTGTTCCTATTGAGCATTCTGACAAGGTTTCGCGGTATATTGCCGATGAAGATAAGGTTCCGCGGCTTACTCGGCTCGGCTCTACCGAATGGAAAACCGTCCAGAAGAAAGTAAAAAAAGAGACGGAAAAAATCGCAAAAGAACTCTTAAAAATGTATGCCGAACGCGCAAAGGCAAAAGCGTTTCAGTGTAAAACAGACGATGATCGGATGCACCAGTTTGAAGAGAATTTCAAATATTTCCCCACGCCTGGGCAAGTGGCAGCTATTCGGGATATTAAAAAAGATATGGAATCTACCACTCCTATGGATCGTTTGGTATGTGGAGATGTAGGATTTGGAAAAACAGAGGTTGCCATGCGGGCAGCATTTAAGGCGGTAGAGAATGGGCTTCAGGTGGCGGTTATTGCGCCCATTACCATTCTTGTAGATCAGCACTACCAAAACTTTAAAAAACGCATGGAGGGCTTTGATATTCGCATAGAAATGCTCTCCCGATTTCGAACAGCGCAAGAGCAGAAGAAAATTTTGGAGGACCTGAAAAAAGGGAAAATCGATATTATTATTGGAACCCATCGCCTTATTTCTTCTGATGTGGGGTTTTATAACCTGGGGCTTTTGATTATTGATGAAGAGCAGCGCTTTGGAGTGAAGCAGAAAGAAAAACTGAAAGATCTTCGAAAAGAAGTCCATATTCTCACGATGACGGCGACGCCTATTCCCCGAACTCTTAATTTAGCGCTTCACAAACTCCGCGAGATTTCTACCATTACTACTCCTCCCCCTGGACGGCTTCCCATTGTAACGGAAGTTCGCAAGTACTCTGACCGGCTTATTCGGGATGCCATTGTGAAAGAGGTAGAAAGGGGAGGGCAGGTATATTTTTTGCACAACCGAGTAGAAACCATAGAGGCGATTGCGGAAAAACTTCGGCATCTCGTTCCTGAAGCGCGGTTTGGCGTAGCACACGGGCAACTGAAAGCAGAAGACTTGGAAAAAAAGATTTATGCATTTAAAAATCAAGAATTTGATGTCCTCGTCTCGTCTACCATTATTGAAAATGGAATTGACCTGGCGAATGCGAATACGATGATTATTAATAAGGCAGAGGCATTTGGACTCTCTCAGCTTTACCAGTTGAGAGGACGAATTGGGCGCTCTAGTCGGCAGGCTTTTGCATATTTGATGTACCATGCCCAACGGCTTTCTTTGGATGCCAAAAAGCGATTACGAGCGATTGTGGAGGCTTCAGAGTTGGGGAGTGGTTTTCAGCTCTCTATGCGGGATTTGGAAATTCGTGGTGCGGGAGATGTATTGGGGGTTTCCCAGCACGGAAGTGTAAATATGGTGGGAGTAAGCCACTTTTTACGGCTCTTAAAGCAGACCATTACCGAGCTGGAGCAAGGGGGAGAAAAAGAAGAAGAGATTATTCAGGATGTTTCCTTGGAGCTTCCTATGGATGCCTATATTCCGTCTTTCTTTATTTCGGATGCCAAAGAAAAAATTCTTACCTACCAAAAATTGGCGAGTATTACCACACCTGGAATGCTCAAAGATCTCGCGGAGGAATTAGAGGAAGAATACGGAAAATTGCCGAAAGAAGTTAAAAATCTCCTCCAGGTCTTGGAAATAAAGGTGCACGCTAGAACCGCAAATTTAAAAGGAATTTCTTGTGTGGGAGAAGCGGTTCAGCTTTCTCTCTCTAAAAAAGTTACGGCGCACGAAATTATGAACCTTCTCCAATACCAAAAGTTTTGGACTATTTCCGGAGAATCTTTGCGGGCGTCTTTAAAACAACTCGGCTTTAACTGGCAAGAAACGCTTTTGGATGCGCTACGGCTTTTGGAACCGAAGCGAAAAAAAGAGGGGAAAAAGGGGAAAAAAAGTGATTGACATAAAAAAAAGTTTTATTATAATGGCGTCTATTTTTTGTTGCTTATGAACAGAATACCTTACACCGTGCCTGCAATGAGGCAGTATCAGAGTGAAACGCGGATACATCGGGGTGGGGAAAATCCTAATAATTTTGTTTGGGATAGTGACGACTATTTTCCCCTTAATGCAGAGGATCACCCTTCTTCACTTGATATGGAGTCTGTTCAAAGTCTTACAGAATTTAGTGGGTTAGGGTATGGAATAACACAGCAGGTATGGTATGAGGACAGTGGTTATCCTATTTACGATCCAAATGCTCTTTCTCATAAAAAAAATTATGCTTCTAAATCTTTAAGAGCAGAAGAACGAAGGCGTCATGAAGAGCGGAGGGAAGCTGAGAATCTTTTTATTGAATATGTAATACGGCTCTTAAAAGAAAAATTTCATAATTTTTTACCAGACCTAACAGATAGTATAGATGATCTTGTTTTTGATTTACAAACAGCAATGCAACACTCCCGTACTTCAAAAAACGGTAAACATTCGAATAGAACCTTAGATAACGCCCGTATTTATATTTTAAGCAGTCTTGATATTTGGAATAATACTCTTCCGGGTGCAACATCGTTTTTTAATCAAGCTAAAGGAGATATGAAATCTATTCTTTTTTCTGCAACACATGAGAGAGTGACTCCTAACAAAGCGCCGGTAAAAAAAGTTCTTCTATCTGAAAAGGAGAATGATAAAGAAGCGGAAAATGGGAGTGAGGTAAAAGAAGTAAAAAATGTTATCTATCCACGGGTATTTCTTACTGAAGCAGCAGTTACTGCAGAAATAACGAGAAGAGGAATAGTACGGAAAATCGAAATAGAAAAATACACAGCACTGGTGGCTGAAATGCAAGAAAAATACCCTAGATTTTTTCGTGGGAATTGGGGGGTGAACAATATTCTTTCCTCCTTTTTTAATTACTTTAATAGCGGCGTCCTTCCATCCGAAGTGCCTTTTTGGCAGATGATTCCTTCTCGACGAGTAAATACCATTGGAGAATTACATCAGGCAACAAATTGGAAGAAAATAGCACCAGAAGATCAAGAAAAAATGCTAAATTTTGTTAGAACAGCGGGATATAACGAGAGAGAGAAGGGGGTTTCTCTTATTCCGGCAGATGCCCCGGAAGAAGTGCAGGAGGAAAGAGAACTTCTTGATGGAAAAACACTTTATAACGAACTTGTAGAAAGTACCAAAATGCCATTTTATAGTTCTTCTTTCGGGGGTCCTGTTGTGATAACAGAAAGAGATGGGCAACAAGTTATTCAAATCACTATTTATGGTCTTTTTAAAGATGATTATTATCTGTATCCCAATGGTACTTTTAAAAGTACAGAAACAGGTACATCCCAATCCTCAGATAAGGAAGAAGAGTATGAACTTTCCGAAGGACTAATTGCAAATATAATCAAGCTCCTTACTTCTGACCTTTATAATCCTCGTTATCTTCCAAAAACAGAGGTAGATATTCGGTTTTCCTTAACAGGGCGTTATTCCGACGACGAAAAAGCTTTTGAGAGATAATGAGAAAATAGCCGGTATAGAGGAAAAAATTCATATTACTCCTGCTGTAAATGATGAAAATTATGCAGAACTAATTTTAGCCTAGATTCATCATCTTCAAATAACATAAAAAACGCCTCCTCTATTCGTGGGGGCGTTTTTTTATGTACCTCTTATCCTTTTGATCGTTTTCGCTCGTTTTCTTTTAGGAATTTTTTTCGGATTCGGACATTGAGCGGCGTTACTTCTACATATTCATCGGGACCAATATATTCCAGTGCTTTTTCCAATGTCATTTCTAATGGAGGAGTAAGGGTAATGGCTTCGTCTTTTCCACTCGCTCGGACATTGGTGAGTTTTTTTTCTTTTAACGGATTCACTACTAAATCTGTTCCCTGATTGTGCTCTCCAATAATCATTCCTTCGTATACCTTTGTTTGGGGCTTTACAAAAAGAGGACCTCTTTCTTGCAAATTCCAGAGCGCAAAAGCGACAGTTTCTCCTTCTTCCATCGAAATAAGCGATCCTACTTGTCGTTTTTCTATCTTTCCGACATGGGGGACATACTTCTCAAAGGCGTGGTAAAAAGTTCCTTCCCCTTTCGTAAGCACAATAAATGTTCCTCGGAATCCAAGCAGTCCTCTGGTGGTAATAAGAAACTCCATTTGTACAATTCCATTGTCGGATTTAATGGTTTGCATTTCACCTTTTCGACGAGAAAGCGCTTCAATAACGCCTCCACTCATTTCTTCTGGAACGGTAACCGTTGCGTTTTCTAATGGTTCCATTACCACTCCTTCTATTTCTTGCAATACCACTTCCGGCTGGGAAACCTGAAGCTCAAATCCTTCTCGACGCATGGTTTCTATCAGTACTGCGAGGTGCATTTCTCCTCGTCCATACACTTTAAAACTATCGGATTGGTTACTCATTTCAATCTTTAGCCCCACATTGGTTTCTAATTCGCGCTCCAAGCGTTCCCGAATATTTCGAGAAGTCACCATCTTTCCTTCTCGTCCTGCCAAAGGTGAATCATTCACCATAAAATCCATGGCGAGTGCTGGCGGATCTACCAGAATAGCGGGAAGAGGTTCGCTTTTTTCGTCGGTCATAATGGTTTCCCCCACATAAATATCGCCAATTCCGGCAATTGCCACAATGTCTCCGCATTCCACCGCGTCCACTTCTATTCGTTGTAATCCATGAAAAGAAAAGAGCTGTGAGACTCGCCCTCTTCGCATTTCTCCAGACGGAGTTTTAATCACTACAGACGCATTTTTTTTGAGAGACCCACTGTGAACCCGCCCAATACCAATACGACCCAAAAAGGAGTCATACGCGAGGGTTGCGGGTTGAAATTTAAAAGTACTTTCATCTTTTTGCGCCAGTGGAACCATTTCTAAAATCCAGTCTAAAAGTGGTGTAATATCTTTTCTTTCATCATTCAATTCTCGAATAGCAACTCCTTCTCGCGCAATGGCATACAGAT
This sequence comes from Candidatus Peregrinibacteria bacterium, assembly GCA_037138215.1. Classification (GTDB taxonomy): domain Bacteria; phylum Patescibacteriota; class Gracilibacteria; order CAIRYL01; family CAIRYL01; genus CAIRYL01. Next base: position 8,210 of record JBAXIU010000045.1, read on the forward strand.
ACGGAAAATTGAGTTGTTCATCACTGGCTCCCAGTTGCACAAAGAGGTCAAACAGTTCGTCTACCACTTCGTCAGGTCTGGCGGTGTTTTTATCAATTTTGTTAATGACCACCAAAACCTTTAATCCCAGTTGTAAAGATTTTTGAAGAACAAATTTGGTCTGCGGCATGGGTCCTTCGTAGGCGTCTACCACCAAAACGGTTGCATCCACCGTTCGAAGCATTCGTTCTACCTCACTTCCAAAATCCGCGTGCCCAGGAGTATCCACAATATTAATTTTGGTTCCTTTATACCGAATAGCCGTATTTTTGGCATAAATGGTAATTCCCCGCTCTTTTTCTTGGTCGTTGGAATCCATTACCCGCTCTTCCACTTCTTCGTGGGCAGCAAAAGTTCCAGATCCCTTTAAAAGGGCGTCCACAAGCGTGGTTTTTCCATGATCCACATGGGCAATAATAGCAATATTGCGAATATCCATATTTTTAAAAAAAGCCTGGAGAAGGTACCAGGCTTTGGGGGCGAAAGAAAAGGGAATTTGTCATCTCCACGAAAGTGGGGATCCATTTGTATATTTCAGTGTAAAACTTTAGCCATTTTTGTGGGACTTTGAAAATAATTCCATTGTTCTTCATTTGGACACCATAATCCACCCTTCGGGGGAGAAGCCATAAGATTTCCGATTTGGAGTTCTATTTCAGTTTGTTGAGTATTCAGCGTCACCTGTTGTTCTGCTTTCAATGCCTGTTCGGCAATTTGGTTTTTAAATGGATTCCCTTTCTCAGCCCCAGGAAATTGCTGTTCTACCTGTCCTAATTGATGTTCGAATGCCATAAAAAAGGGATAAAATAAATATGGACAGCATTTTTCTCTCCCCTTTTCAGAATGTCAATTTCAATTTTGTATTCTTTCTGAAACTCGGTATATTTTTAGTGAATTTTTATTTCCCTCTTATGCTTCCTATTCCTCCTGGATCTGCACATTTTCATCCGGATGTCATTTATAAAATAGAGGGGCTTGCCCATGTGATTCCGTTTACGCTTTTACGCCATACTAAGGGGGTAAATTTTCACGCCGTTCCGTTTTTAGAAGGAATGAATGGATTGGACCGAGTAATTCACGAACAAGACGCCTTTTCTCCGGGGAAAGTAGATGAAGTGGAACGCCCCTGGTATATGCATCCGCAGCAGGATGACAACCTTATTACGCTTGTGGGAACCCGTGTGGTTGAGCTGTACAGTGTAGAACACAAAAAAATTGAGACTTTTGAAATTTCTCCAGAAAAAATTACCCACAATGGAGTAGTCGTATGCGACGGGCCAGGAATTCTTGGCTGGCCACCATTTGTTTTTCACCGAAATCACTCTCCGTATGTTGGAGGATCCACTTCTATGAATCTCGCCATTCGGTTTAAAAACTTCAATATCAAATCGGAATTTAATATCTACGATATCATGGATATAGAAACCGGAAAATATAGAATGATACGACGAGGAAGTGTGGATCAGCCTTTTGGGAAGGTTTAGTTTTTAACCATTATGCCTCCTCATTCCTCATCCCTCATAACTCGATTCCCCCTGGAAAGTGCTTGGGGAGGAGAAGAAGCCGTTCATCTCCTGTTGGCTGAACATTTTCAAAACAAAGGGGTTCGGCCTGTTTTTTGTGGCTCTTGCCCGGTGATGAGCGAGGCGTTTACAAAAAAAGGATTTTTGACGGTCTTTGTCCCCTTTTTTAAGGACATTACCTCCAAAACAACACTCCTTTTTTCTCTCATTACTCTTCCCCTTTTTTTTCTCCTAGGAATGGGTATTTTAACCGGCTTGCGGATGAATGGCGTAAAAAAAATGCTCTGCATGACGCTGATAGAAAAAATAGTCTGGACACCCATTGCTAAAATACTGGGAATGGAAGTGTTTTGGGGACACCATGCGCCTTTGGGAAAATGGTTTTTTAAAAATCCATTTCTTATTTTTTGGAAAATTTTTTCACGGTGGGCAACTATTATTGTCCCATCTGAAGCCATGAAACAAGAACTCTTGAACAGTGTCAAAAAAACACTTCAAATAACCGTCATTCATAATCCACTTCTGGAAAAACCAATGCTAAGTCCTGATACGCAAAAAATTCCACTGCTTCCCAAGGGGACCATTATTCTTGGTACCGCATCCCGTTTTTCTCGAGAAAAAGGACTTCAAGATGGGCTGGCGGCATATGCCATTCTTTCTCAGTCCCATCCGCAAGAATACGCACTTTTTATGGCAGGAGATGGACCACTGCGTCCCGCCTTAGAAACGCAAGTAAGAGATAAAAATCTGCACAATGTTTTCTTTTTTGGGTTTTGTAATCCGGCAGAAATGGCGGCATTTTGGGAAAATATTCATATTTTTCTCCTTCCCTCGCATGAAGAACCCTTTGGAATGGTCCTTTTAGAAGCCATGAATGCGGAAGTGCCCATTATTGCCACAACGGTAGGGGGTGTTCCAGAAGTCCTGGAAAATGCGGGAATTCTTATTCCTTCAAAAAATCCGCAAAAAATGGCGGAAGAAATTTTTAACCTGGCAAAAAATACGACTCTTCAATCTACTCTGAAAAAAATGGGAAAAGAACGGGTGCAGCGCTGTTTTTCTCTGGAAATGTTTTATAGTACTCTTGACGCAGTATTTTTGGGGTAATATTTACTCATTAAAGAAGCCTATTTCTGATGAAGAAATAGGCTTCTTGTTGCAGAACGATATTAAAAAAGTTTTATGCTTGTGGATTTTGCGGTGGTCGAGGCGCAGAAGGAGGAACTCCTCCAATTCCTGCTCGTGCTCTGGCAAGAGCTTCTTCTTCTTCTCTTTTTGCATCTCCACTGCTCATTTCGATTTCTAAATCTTCCCATTCTTGGTTGTGTTTTCCTTCAAGCTCGTCCAATTGCTGTTTATGCCGCACATCCAGTTCGGAGAATTTTCGTTTCTCTTCTTCTAAAATTCTCATCAACTCGTCTACTTGGTATTGCGTCAGTCTTGGAACGGCTTCAATAATTCGCTTCTTTTCATCCTTCGTGAGGGAAATGGATCCCGCCAGGAGGAGGAGAAAATGATTTTCGTCAAATTGCAAATTATGTTTTGGGAGTTTGATTTTCGTTTTAAATGCCTTTTCATCTCGTCCAAAGTTTCCAATAGGTTGTACTACTGGTGGTTCAGGAGGATACGCCGCTCCACCGTAAGGAGGTTGTTGGTATCCGGCTGGTGGGTATCCGCCACCGTAAGGAGGGTATCCGTATCCTGGGGGAGGTGGAGGGTATGCACCTGGTTGGGGGGCATATCCATATCCAGCAGGAGGAGTTTGCGCTCCCGGTTGCGCTGGGTTTTGTCCATCTTGTGGTGCTCCGTATCCCGGCTGTGGAGGGTATCCGTATCCTGGGGGAGGTGGAGGGTATGCACCTGGTTGGGGGGCAT
>JBAXIU010000046.1:0-11324 GCA_037138215.1 Candidatus Peregrinibacteria bacterium
GAAACTCCTCCTCATTTTAATTCACTCTGTTGCACTTCGAATTAAAATCTAGGGATAGTTTAGACACAGGGCTTTCTATCACAAAAAATGATTTAAAAAAAATCTTAATCACAATGCTGCAAGACCCTGGTTTTGCGCAAAAAGTAGCAGACATTCAATCCATAGTAAAAAATCAAGGAAAATATATTATTATCAATAATCTCCCCCTCCATATTGCACCAGAGGTTACTCTTGCGGGAGTAGCGGAACTCTTACATAAAAATCCCAATACCATAATCGATACCACTGTATCGCTTTTGCTAGAAGTAATGCCCAATGGAACTTTTACCTTTTCTGGAAATACTCGAGGTAAAAAATATCAAGAGAATACAGAAAATTCTACAGAACTTTTGAATGATGCGCTTTCTGCTATTATAACCTCCAATTACAGATTATTTAACACCAGCGGTTTTATTAAAAAGTATCAGGAAAAATTAGGAACACCGTATTTTTTGAGCTTTTCAAAAAAACAAATAGCCCTTAAAACATTGGTAAGAATAGAAATATTAAAAAAACTAGAACAACAACTCTCTCAAAATATAGTCTTGGATGATAATGTAGAAACAGATACGGCTAAATTTGCATTGGGAGAAGAAAATCCTGCACTTTCCGTTCATCGGATTCGGGAACAATTATTAAATCGATTGCTACAGGTACTAAATTCCTAAAAATTTTCAATTTACCGCTATTTTTTCTCTTTTTGTGGCTCCTCTAAAACCAAACTGTATATTTTGATTTGGAACCCTTTTGTAAAGGGATCCTTTTGTTTTGTGCTCGAGCGGCTCTCCAGAGTCGCTTGATTTTTATGGTGTCTCAATACTTCCTCCACAGGTTGGGCGTGACTTGCAGTCGCGCTCTTTTTTTTCGCCACACCCATTTTCACACCTGCACTGTTTTTGCCTTTATAAAGCCAAAAAAATGATTCAAACTGCAAGTTTGAACCAACACAGGGATACAAAGCAGAACAAGCAGTTTGCAAAATTGCTCGAACGCAAGAAAAAAAAACTTAGCTTAAAGTAGCTGCGATTGCAGCAGAAACTTTATTTAAAGCCTCAGGGCTATTATTAATAAATGCTAATAATTGGTGTCCACTATCTTTAATTATTAGGTGAGAACATTGTTTTGCATGAGCGTATATTTCTGAAATAATTTCAACAGGAATAACTTGATCGTTTTCCGCACTAATAACACAAACTTTTCCATGAAACTTATCTAAAATTGACCAAGCGTCCGTCTTTTTCCAGCTATATGGCGTTCTAATCATATCAGAAAAACCATCACAAAATTTAACTGGATAAACTGTATTCCAATACACTGCGGGGACGATGAGAACCAAATTATCAACTTTATATCGTTCTGTTAATTTGATGGCTGTATAGGCACTCATGCTGGCAGCTACAATACTAAGAGGATTTTCTTTAAAAAACACATCAATAACAGTAGAAGCTTGTTCTGTTCGTTCCTGTAAACTTGAGGATTTTAATTGTCCGCCAGTTTCACCATGACCGATAAAATCAAAAGAACAAGAAGAAAGCTCCGTATTTTTTAAGAGCATATTTCGTAACAATAAAAACCGTTTTCTCTCGGACTGACCAGCTCCATGAAGAAATAAAACATCAGGACTTTTTTCGATCCCTTTTTTAAACAAAATATCACCCTTCAAATTTGTCTCTAAAAATTCTACAGCGAAAATTTTTAAATCTCTATTAGAATTCATAAATGACATGTTATGATGAGGGCTTATGTTGGAGCGCTTTTATAAAGGGCTCCTTTTGTTTAGTTGTCAATTTTTAAGAGATGCCAAACAGAACAAGCAGATTGCCTTCTTAATCCCTAGTTTTTCCACTTCTATCCCTCATTAGTGAAGCCAAATTAAAATCTCTACTTATTTTCCCAACTATAAAACTTAGAAGTATTAGTAGAGTCGATATATACCAACTAAAAAAGAAAAAAAGACTAATCATCGACATAAACCATATCAGCCCACCTATCCCCATTAGTAATCTTGCCATTTTGGGCGTACGTAATCCATTATCAAAAAATGAACACATAAAACCACCTAATAAAAGTGAAACAATAAGAAATATATTCATAGACAACCTGCAAAATAAGAAAAAAAGTACGATGATTTGGATGTAATTTCACCAAGCATCCCGATGGAGTATACAGAGATAAGGGAGGACGAGTCAAAATTTCGATCCCTCACGGGCTTGAGCGTAGAAAAATTTTGATTTTTTATGGTGTCTCAATATTTCCTTGTGTTGGAACTCTTTTATAAAGGGCTCCCCTGTGTTGGGCGGGACTTGCAGTCGCGCCCTTTTGTTTTGCTACAGCCATCGAAGGTCAAGCCAGAAAAGGAAATGATTCGATTTATCTAATTTTTTCGTAATCAAATTTCATTTCTTTGGCGAGAGCGGGAAATAATTTCTGATCGAATTCAAGGACACCGTTAACCATATTTTGATAATTTTTGTCATCAAATCTCAATCGAAAGCAGGTCATCTTTGAGATTTTTCCGTCAACAGCTCGCCGAATCCCTTTGAGTTTGCTCTTAATATCCCGACGAGTCAGGTCTGGCTGATAAAGTATATATTCACGATAAAGCGATAAGTGTCCGTGGGCAATCGTATCTCTTTTATTGTTTAGATCATCAAGTAGTGGTAACCAGTTTGATGGAAGGTTTGGAAAAAACTGAGCAAACTCTTTTCTTATTGCCCCAAAGCTTTTTTGCCAATATTGCCTTCTTTGCTTCCCTAGAGTAGGCGAGCTGTTAGTTTTAATAAAGTGTTTAAGTGCTTTCGGGTGTTTTTTCAAGATTATAAAATCTACAAGGCGTCCTTGAATCCAATTTATCAGTATCAGTACCTGTCCTGCCCGCTCGAGGCAATTAGTTCTTCCATTCATAAGACCAAATAATTTCATCTAACGGGTAAACATACGAAGTATTTTCAAGAAAAGGCGGAACTCTCGTTCCGCCCCTTTCATCCTCACCTATTCCGCATCCTTAATAGACAATTTCAATCGTCCCTTGTCATCAATTCCAATCAGCTTTGTTCGCACTTTTTGCCCCACTTGCAGAACATCTGCGGCGCTGTTAATGCGTTCTCCGCTAATCATAGAAACATGAATAAGACCTTGGATTCCGGGTAAAATTTCGGCAAATGCTCCGTAGTCTTCTACCCGTTTAATAACGGTGTCATAACTTTTCCCTACTTCTGCCTCTTCTACTAACCCCTTAATAATGGCTACTGCTCGCTCTGCTCCATCACCTCCAATGCACGAAATCACAATCATGCCATCATCGGAAATATCAATTTCACATCCTGTTTCCGCAATAATTTTCTGGATGGTTTCCCCTCCTTTTCCAATCACCTTTCCAATGCGCTCTGGGTCAATTTGAAGAGAAGTAAGCCGTGGAGCGTACTGTGACATTTCGGTTCGAGGAGAAGTCAATACGGCTAACATTTTATCCAAAATCTCCAGTCGTCCTTTTTTTGCCTGCGTTAATGCCTGCTCAAAAACCTGTTTACTGAGTCCGGAAACCTTAATATCCATCTGAATAGCGGTAATTCCCTTTGCGGTTCCTGCCACTTTAAAGTCCATATCTCCTACAAAATCCTCGTCATCCTGAATGTCAGAAAGAATCTTATATTTTCCATTCATCGTTCCGTCTTCGGTAATAAGCCCCATGGCAATTCCTGCAACCGGCGCGGTAATCGGCACTCCCGCATCCATAAGCGATAAAGTAGATCCACACACAGATGCCATAGAAGATGATCCGTTAGACATTAAAATTTCCGTTACCACGCGAATGGTATACGGAAATCCTTCACGGTTAGGAAGAACGGGAATAAGTGCTCTTTCTGCCAACGCTCCGTGCCCAATTTCTCGGTTTCCCGTCATCAGGCGGTTAGAAGCCTCACCCACAGAAAAAGGAGGAAAATTATAGTGGTGCATATAATATGACTTTGTTTCTCCTCCAATACTTTCTTTAGTTTGCGCCATGGCAGGAGATGCCAAAGTGGTAATAGAAAGCCCTTGCGTTTCACCTCGTTGGAAAAGGGCAGAACCATGCGTTCTTTCGAAAAGCCCTACTTCTACATTGATCGGTCGAATTTGGTCCAGTTTTCGCTCTGCGATTCGCTTTTCGTGGTTTAAAATGGCGTCTCGCAAAATTGTTTTCCATACCGCATCGGCAGAAGAGGAAAAGTTTTTCGTGATCCGTTCTTCTTCAAAATTTTCCAACGCTTGTGCTTTTGCCAATGCGTAGATTTCTTTCTTTCTCAGCATTCGCTCTTTTTTCCCAGGGATTTCCCATAAACATTTTACAAATTCTGTTTCGTAAGTTTTGGTAATCCATTCGATGAGTTCTTTATCTTTTTCTGGAGCCACCATTTCTTTTTTGGTTTTTCCAATTTTTGCTTGGATTTCGGAAAACAATTTGCAGAACTCTTGTCCTTTGGCTTTTCCAAATTCAATGGCTTCTAACATTTTATCTTCGGGAACTTCGTTTGCTCCGGCTTCAATCATCAGCACATTTTCGGCAGTAGAAGAAACGACCAGATCCAAATCAGAAGTTTCTCGCTGTGTTTTAGTCGGGTTTGCCACCAATTTTCCGTCAATAAGCCCCACACGAACGGTTGCAATAGGACCAGCCCAAGGAATATCCGACGCATGAAGCGCTACGGAAGCGGCAAGAGAAGAGAGAATATCGTGTTCGTTTTCTCGATCGTACGAAAGAGTGGTGAGCATTACCTGTACATCATTGCGGAGGTATTTGGGGAATAGGGGACGAAGAGATCGGTCGATAAGGCGTCCCACAAGGGTAATATCGTCAGATGGTCGTCCTTCTCGTTTCATAAAGCGAGAAGATTTAATCATTCCTGCGGCGTACAACTTTTCGTTGTAATTCACCATTAACGGCATAAAATCAATATCGCGTGCGTCGGCAGACATAACAACGGTTGCCAAAACGGTGGTTCCACCACAAGTGGCAACACATGAACAGTTTGCGAGTGTGGCAATTTTCCCAAACTCAAAGGTGTATTTCTTCCCTTCAAAATCGAGGGAAAAACTCTGGTATTTGGGATAATAAGATCCCGATGCGCTTGTTGGTGCAGGAGAAGCGCCTCCTGTTAATGCGTCAAAAAACGACATAAAAAAAGAAAAAGGACAAAAATGTTCTCACATTCGTCTTTTTTTAAAGGTCATAGCTGAACTTATTGGAACACCTTTTTTAATGGAGAAAAGGTACTCAAACAAATCCAGGCATGACGAGAAAAAGAACGATGCAAAAACGGTTACAGTATATCGAATGAACGAAAAAAAGAAAGGGACAAAAAACTCCTCCTCCAAAATACAATTCCCATTCTTGCTTCCCCACTCCTGGCTCCTGTACCGTATGTACGAGCACTTTTTTTGATGGTATGCACCTTCCTATTATTCTCACCAATTTTAAAAATTACCCCTCTGCCATGGGTGACGGTGCAGACCGACTGACAGAACTCCACATTGCCGTCGCAAAAAAAACCGGAAAATCGTTTGCCGTTGCTGTTGGAGCACTGGATATTGCACGCATTGTAAAAAAATACGGATCTCAAATTCCCGTATTTGCACAACATGTGGATAACGCAATCCTCGGATCTTCCACCGGGAAAATAGTCCCCGCATACCTTGCTGCCATCGGCGTTGCAGGAACACTCCTGAACCATTCAGAAAACCGATTTCAAGATTTTCACGAACTCGAAAAAACAATTGGAACAGCAAAAAAAGCAGGACTCATCACGGTGGTCTGTGCAGAAAATGCAGAAGAAGGATCCATTATTATGAAACTGTTTAAACCAGATTTTATTGCGGTAGAGCCCCCAGAGCTTATTGGCGGAGAAATTTCTGTTTCCACCGCAAAACCATACCTCATTTCCGAGAGCGTTTTGGAAATTGGACATGGCAAAGTTTTAGTAGGCGCCGGCGTAAAAAATGGAGAAGATGTGAGAGTTGCCCTTGAAAAAGGTGCAGTGGGAGTACTTTTAGCCAGTGGAGTTACCAAAGCAGAAGATCCCGAAAAAGTATTGGAGGACCTGGTGAGTAAAATATAATACCACAAAACACCCCATGACTCCGTCTGATTTTTTTCGGCATACCCTTTCTTTAGCCATTAACGGACGAGGATTTGTTTCGCCCAATCCAGAAGTGGGATGCGTAATAGTGAAAAATGGAAAGATTATTGGAGAAGGATGGCATACACACTATGGAGGAGCCCATGCGGAAGTGAACGCCATAAAAAACGCAGAAGAAAATGGAGAATCCGTTGCCGGATCCACAGTTTTTGTTTCCTTAGAACCGTGTGCGCACACCGGAAAAACTCCGCCCTGTGCCGAGCTTCTGGTACAAAAACAGGTAAAAGAGGTGTTTATTTTTTTCTCAGATCCAAACCCTCTTGTAGCCGGAAAAGGCATAAAAATACTCCAAAATGCCGAAATAGCGCTAACCCAAGCGCCTCCAGATTTACAAAAAAAATATGCCTTTTTTTATGAGCCTTTTCAAAAATACATCACCACAAAAACCCCTTTTGTAACGGGAAAAATAGCCAAAAGTGCCAATGGAAAAACGGGAATAGCCGGAAAAAGCATAATACTGAGCGGAGCAGAGGCAAAAAATTTTACTTATGGGCTTCGCCAACAACACGATGCCATTTTAGTGGGCGTAAATACGGTACTAATAGATAATCCACATTTAGGAGTGAGAGGAACATCAAAATATACTGAAGAGTACGGAGATAATGCAGTATTCATGAATTCTTTTGATAAAAAACAGTACAGAGATCCCATCCGAATTATTCTGGATCCTCATCTAAAATCCCCGTTTACTGCCCATATTTTTCGGGATGAAAATTTTTTAGTGGTGACCCAGGAAGTACACAAAAAAACTGCCGAAACGCAATGGGGCAGCAATAAAATTTTGACTCTTCCAGTTTTAAAAGATGAAAGATTTGATATTCCCTCTCTTCTGAAAAAATTGGGAGAAATGGGCATTGCGAGTGTTTTGGTGGAAGGAGGAAGTACCACACTCCAATTATTTCTAGATGCCAAGGTTCTCGATCAATTAATAGAATACGAAACTCCAGAAATTATTACGCATATAAACGCTATTTCTGCCCCAAAACACTGCGGAACGCTGTGGAAAGAAATATCGGCAGGGAAAGATGTTATAAAAATTTGGAACGGTTTTTGTTTATAAAACTGCCCCTGCACTTTGTTTTGCCTTTGGCATAAAAAATACGCACAATGAAAAAGTCTTTTTTTTGAAAATATGGAAGAAATAAAAATTGACCAAGTCTTGGGACTCGGTGAAAAGAGTGAAGAAGCAAAGCTCGCTATGGATATTTTTGAGACAAGTGACCTCTTTGTGATTGTCGTTCCTTTAGCAGGTGTTCCACTCCAAAATATTAAAATTCATGTTTCGGAAGATGTGCTGTCTCTTTCTGGGACCCGTGATTTTCCGCAGGAATTTGCAGATTTTGGCGAAAAAGTATTTTTCTTGCAGGAATGCTACTGGGGGAAATTTTCCCGCAGTATTGTGCTTCCGGCCATTGCCAGCTCTGCTGAAATACAGGCAAAAATGAGAGATGGAATTTTGTATATTACCATGCCCAAAGCGCGAAAAGCCCATGAAAAAAGTGTTTCAATAGAGATGCAATAATATTTTTAGGACAGGTTTTAAACCTCTCCCTACAACCCATTTGTAAAAAGCTCGCTATGATTCCTTTTTTTAAAAATTTCCAACATTGGTTTGGATTAAAGCCATCACTCGATAGCAAAAATCATAAGCCTCCATTTGTATCAGAAGGACAAATTTGGTGGTGCCATCTTGGCGAGAATATTGGGACAGAAATAAGTGGAAAGGGAGAAAAATTTACCAGACCTGTTCTTATTTTTAAAAAACTTTCTCATTATACCTACTGTATTATCCCTCTTTCTACCAAAGAAAAAAAAGGGAGTTGGTATATTTCATTCCTTCATAGAAATATATCAGTAATGGCATGTTTGCACCAAGTGCGAATTGTAGATTATAAACGGCTAGATGATAAAATGGGACTTATAGATGAAACTGATTTCTTAAAAATTCAGTATGGCTTTCAAAATCTTTATACAAAAAATTTGCCCCCCATTGCTGGGGGGACGCAGGAAAACCCTGAATACAGTCTTATTGTACGAAAAGTATAAATATCTGTCAAAAAAATTTAAAAGGCAGGTTTAAAACCTGTTTCTACCACTCCCCATTCTTTTTCTCCTTTTCTCATGAAAAAAATCACCAAAGCCCTTTTCCCCATTGCCGGAATGGGAACCCGCCTTCTTCCAGCCACAAAAGCCATTCCAAAAGAATTACTACCGGTGTACGACCGCCCTATTTTGGAAGTGTTAGTGGAAGAGGTGGTAGATGCGGGTATTGAGGAAATTGTCTTTGTGACCAGCCGAAAAAAATCGGCTTTAGAAAACCATTTTGACGCATACCCAGAACTAGAACAAAAATTAGAAGAGGAAGGAAAAACCGAACTCCTGGAAAAAATTAGAAAATTTAAGGATATAAAATTCACCTATGTCCGCCAAGCAGAGCCCAAAGGCGATGGGCACGCAATACTCTGTGCCGAGCATCTTTTTGGGGATGAACCATTTCTGGTTATTTTTGGGGACGAGCTCCTCTTTGGATCTCCGAGCTCCATAGACCAACTTTTAGGAGCGTATGCACAAACCCAGGCTTCTGTTATTGGAGTCCGCCATGTGCCCACCGCTGAGATTTCTTCTTATGGGGTAGTGGCACCACTGGTAGCAGCGGAACAAGAAGGAATATTTCCTATTCAAGGCGTGGTAGAAAAACCCCGTCCTGAAGAAGCCCCATCTAATTTTGCCGTTATTGGGAAATATGTGTGCACACCAGAAGTGTGGGATGCGCTTAAAAAAGCGAAAAAATCCGTAAATGGAGAAACACGGCTTATTGATGGATTTGCAGAAATTCTTGCCGAAGGAGGACCCTTATACGCTGCAGAATTAAAAGGATCACGATTTGATACCGGGAACCCCAAAGGATTATTTTTTGCAAACCTGTATAGCGCACTACAAAACGGAGTTTCCAAAGCAGAAATTACCGCATTTTTAGAGCACTAAGAAAAGAAATACCGCAGTTCCCAGAATAATTCGGTACCACCCAAAAACGGCAAATCCGTGGCTGGTTAAAAATTTTACCAGCCATTTTACCGAAAAAAGCGCAAACACAAACGCCGTTACAAATCCTACGGCAAAAAGTGTCCATTCATGAGCAGTAAAGGAAAACCCAGTTTTTAAAAGGTCATATCCCGTTGCCGCACACATGGTAGGAAGGGCAAGAAGAAAAGAAAATTCTGCCGCCTTTACACGAGAAAGCCCTAAACTCATTCCCCCAATCATGGTTGCTGCCGACCGAGAAACTCCTGGAATCATAGAAATACACTGGAAAAATCCAATAGAAACCGCTTTTGAGATGGGAAGATTTTGAATTTCCAGATTCTTTTCTTCTTTTTCCACGGTAAACCGGTCAATAAAGAGGAGAACAATTCCTCCAACAACCAGTGCAATACTCACCGTTAAGGGTGAAAAGAGGTACAGTTTAATAGTTTTGTACGCTAAAAGCCCAATAATTCCTGTGGGAATAAAAGCGAGAGAGAGTGTTATAAAGAGCTTTGGGTATTTTTTGAGATGTTGAAAATAGAGACTAAAAACCGCTAAAATGGCTCCCAGTTGAATAGCAATTTCAAAGCTTTTTACAAAACTGCTTTCTGGAAGTCCTAAAAAATACGACGAAAGAATGAGATGTCCCGTAGAAGAAATGGGCAAAAACTCGGTTATTCCCTCTACAATACCCAGTAAAAACGAATCCAAAAAAGACATCATAAAGGAAAGAAAAATGCTTCTCCAGTGTACAGATGTTTTTGAGATTGGGAAATATTACTTCCCCGATACCGAATATTGAGAAAGATCACTGAGTTTTTCCCGACGAGAAACTTCTGGATTGTAAATGTGATAATAGAGCTCAATAAGAGCCTGCGTGCCCAGCTGTTCTACCCGCAGTCCACACCTCTCGAGTCCCCCCTTTACGGTGTCAACCCGTTTTTCCATATCCTCTTGAAGAGACTTATATTCACTATACCGCTGTTTTACTTTTTCCAGAGAATCTTCCGGGGTCACATTTTCCCAAAAGGATTGAAAAACACCCTTCGCTTCTACCCGTTTTGGATTTTTTGGGATGACGACGAAAAAATTCTTTTCCATAATGTCGGCATACTCTACTAGTTTTTTAATGTATTCGAGATATTCTCGAGTTTGCGCCTTAATAACAGGGTTTTCTTCCTGAAAAATCCGCTGTTGCAAAAGCTCAAAATATTGGTCGAGATCGAGTTTTCGAGATCGAATAAGGATTTGAACAGGAAAATCGAGGGAATTGAGAAACCCTTGGTAAGCATCAATGGTTGCCAACTGTTCATCCTCCGATTTGAGATGAAAATTGATACTGGAAGTTTTGAGTACCGCACGAATTCCTCCATTTTTAAGCACCACTAAACCGTCCCGAATTTCAGAAATGGGAAGATGGGATTGGACACTTTTTCGTTGTCCTCCCTTTTTTTGCCGAACGGTTTCTTGTTCTTCTTTTTCTATCATGATGACGAATGAGAAAGGCGAATATCCATATCGAGAAGGGGCGTGAGTTCATGCAATCGCTCAAACTTTTTCCGCTTTTCATCCTGAATATCTAAAATATCAGGACCGGTATTTTTTTGACGAAAATCTTCTGTTTTTGCATGAGATTCAATGAATTGAAAAAATACCTGCTGGGAAAACCGCTTATCAAAGGTTAAAATTTTGGGATGAATAATAAATTCCACCAAACGAATAAGAAATTTTCCAAATCGCATTCCCAAGGGCTCTAAAAATGCCCACGCAATGGTAAGACTCCCAAAAAGAAACACGGGAATCCCCCACACTCCTGGTCCATAAGTTTTTCCCAGTTTAAGCCAGATGAGATAAGTAAAGCCCCCCCCAACCGACAAAATAATCAGTCGGCGCATAGTAATGGGACCAAAAATTCGGTCTTCCACTTGTACTTCCCGGGGAATTTTATAGGACTCCACTTGTTAAAATATAAATTTTCAGGGCATTATACCTGGTTTTCACTTCTTTTTCCAGGTATTTTTTAAAGATTTAAAAGGGGTATTCTCTAAAAGGGTGTGCTAGAAAAGTAAAAAAAGTGGAAATGAG
>JBAXIU010000047.1:0-11136 GCA_037138215.1 Candidatus Peregrinibacteria bacterium
TTTCCCTCATTTCCACTTTTTTTACTTTTCTAGCACACCCTTTTAGAGAATACCCGAGAGGTGAAAAAATTCTCTGGTATTTTGGAGGAAATTTTGGTAGAATAACCAGAATTTTTACAGCACTTTTTATGAAACTGTTTCACACACACACACACCGATAAGCCATTTAAACGGGTTTTATGGGTTCATTGGATTTGCGGAGAAAAGGAGGGTTTTTGAAGAAACACCTAAAGAATCAGATATTCCGAGTAAATGGGAAATGGCAAAAGATTCAATCTTACAAAATACGAGCGAACGATTAGCACAATTGAGGGCAATTACTCCCACTTATGATGAAGCAAAGGAGAATATTACGAGCGGGAGAAGTGGAAGAGTTTTAGCAGATTATTTTATAGGACTAGCAGAAGGCGCAAAAGATGGATTTTTAGCGATGGTCAATCCTATGACTTATAAAATGATTGTGGATGCAGTGGGCAAAGGGCTGGGAGAAGGGACTGCATTTATGATGACTGATTCCATGAATAAAGAGCAAAAGTGGGAAGTTGTAAAGCAAAACATTACTATAATGGTAGAAGTTGTGACACAGCTGGGAGACAAATTTAATAATTTACCGGAAGATGAAAAAGGGAAAGTGGTAGGAGAAATAGCCGGAATAGTATGGGGCGGGGCAAAAGGAGCGCAACTTTTAGGAAAAGCGTCAAGCATAGCATTAAAGGCAGCAAATAAGGCTCCTGTTCTAGGGGCAACCATAAAAGCCCCATCTCTGCCAAAAATGCCAGAAATTAAACTTTCTATGCCGGAAGGTCTTTCAAAAGCTTTTGCCAATATAAATGAAAATATTACCACTTGGGCAAAAGCCAATAATGTGGAAGCACTTACGAATCAAATAAAAGAGCTAGATGCAGCATATAAGGCAGCACAAACATCTGGTCAATTAGGATTACAAGAATCTTCCCAATATATAAGCCAATTTAATAGTCTTAAACGAAATCTTGTGGCAGCAAAGCTTATTGAAGGAATTTCTGCATCCATGAAAGCAGCTTTGGATTGGGCAATACTACAAACACAAGCGATGAGTGCATCACTTCAGAATACCGTTCAAAACATCAGTCAATCCGCACAAAATATGGGTGACAAGGTTGCTCAAGGGGCAAAAAACATGGTCAACCCGAATCGTTCAGAAGTGGTTCAAATGGCAAATAAAATAGCGGATTCTATAGTGGGAAATGCACGATCGGCACAAAAAGCACTTTTGGAATTTACAGGAAAAAATATGACTGGAGCAGAAGGAAAAGCTTTAGTTGCACAAATAGAAAATAAGATTGCTAATGTAGAAAGTACCTTAAAAAACCTTCCAAATCAAAATCTTGCCAAAAGATTAAATTCTACAGATGAAGAAGCAATACAGAATCTTTATCAACAACTAGGTTCTCATGTAAAAACATATCCCTCCTCTCTTTTAAAAGGTGCGTATGAGCGAATGGGGGATATGCTTTCGGGTATAGCGGACAAAGGCGGTGCAGTAGGAGAATGGGCAAAAGGTGTCTTAACGACAGAAATAAAATTGCCAAAAATGCCAGAAATTAAACTTTCTATGCCGGAAGGTCTTTCAAAAGCTTTTGCCAATATAAATGAAAATATTACCACTTGGGCAAAAGCCAATAATGTGGAAGCACTTACGAATCAAATAAAAGAGCTAGATGCAGCATATAAGGCAGCACAAACATCTGGTCAATTAGGATTACAAGAATCTTCCCAATATATAAGCCAATTTAATAGTCTTAAACGAAATCTTGTGGCAGCAAAGCTTATTGAAGGAATTTCTGCATCCATGAAAGCAGCTTTGGATTGGGCAATACAAAAGATTGATAACATGATAACTTCCATCTCCGAAACAGGCGGAAAAGTTATAAAGAATATGACGGATATGTCTCGATCGGAAATTCTCCAAGGAGGTGCAAAATTATTGGGGAAAATAGAGAACAGCGTGCAATCGGCTCGAAATTCCCTTATTACAATCAATGGAAGAAACGCTTTAATAGGTTCAGAAGGAAAAGAACTAGTACAAAAAATTTCAGAACTAAACAGTTTCTTAAAAGATCCTGAAGTAATGAAGGCAATATATAGTGCAAACAGGATTACAAAAGAAGCATTACTTCAAGATATAGAAAATTTATACACAGAATTAGGAAAAGTATCTATTACTCTTCCTTCATTGAGCAATGGCTTTCAACAAATGAGAAATATGTTCCAAGGGCTTTCTCAAAAAGGCGGAGAACTAGGAGCATGGGCAGATAAGGTTTTAGTAACAACTATAACCGCGAAGGATAATGCTCTTAATGCTGTAGCCCAAAGCGTTGGTGCTAAGCCATTACAAATGCCGAATATTATTGCACCTGCTTTTGGAGAAGAAATAGAAAATAAACCTATTTCTTCCAGAAAAGCAGAAATTCTCAATACTGTGAAGGGTGATACCCTAAAAAATATAACTATTACTAATTATAAACAGGGAGATTGGAAAGAAATTAATTTTAGCATAGCTAAATCTTTGGGAATACCGCTTAATAAAAATTCAGAAGCCTCTCTTATTGCCTTTGGAAAACAGGTTCAAATAGCCTTTGGGTATCCTGAAAACACTGTAAATGGAAAAATTGGTCCAAAAACACTAGCTGCAATCCGTAAGTTTGAGAATCTGGCGAAATAATATCCTCATACTTTTATTACCCCCGAACAACAAGCGGCACTCCAGTATATCCAAAACGCTAAAGCACAAATTGCTCTGGCAAATGCGGAATTAGAAAAAACCCTCAAACTTATAGAGCGAGAAGCTTTTACCGAAGCTGAAAAATACACCCGGGAACAAGAAAACCCTGAAAATATTTTGGCAAGTTTGTAGTTCTGTCATTCCCGTCTCCTGTCATCCCCGCGCAGGCGGGGATCCATCCATTCTTATAGGATGGATTCCCGTGTTCCCCGCCTCCGCTGGGACGGGAATGACAGAACTACCCCTCCAAAAAATCCTCATACAAATCCTTCCACACAGGATTTTCTTTTTCAATAAGCGAAATTTTCCAGATTCTACTCCATTTTTTCATCTGTTTTTCTCGAATAATTGCCTCTCTAATATCAGGGTATTCTTCGTAATACACCAAGTTTTTTACATCATATTTTTTTGTAAATCCTTCAAAAGCACCGGTTTTATGCTCATATACTCTGCGGAGTATATCATTGGTTACTCCGATATAGAGAGTCCCATTTCTCTTGCTTGCCAAAATGTAAACAAAAAATCGGTACTCTTTCATAACGGATTTTGAAAGTGTTTATAAAATACAGGATTAATGGATCCTGAGAAAGTGGATGGATCCCCACCTGCGCGGGGATGACAGAACACACCAAGCCTTTACAAAAAGCAAAAATACACCCGGGAACAAGAAAATCCTGAAAATATTTTGGCGAATTTGTAAGCCCATTGCATTTCACCTTTTAGGATATGTACAATGGAAACAGTTTTCTCCCATGTATGAACATTACCATTATTCCCGACGGAGACGGATATTTAGCAGAAGTACAAGAAGCACCAAATACACTGTATGCTTTTGGATATACCGAGCAAGAAGCGTTAAAAGAGCTCTCATTTGTGGTAGAAATGGTTGCCGATACATTTCTCCCCTCCGTGCAAAAATCTTCTCTTTCCTACGCATAAATGCCCTATACCTACAGAGAAGTTTCTCGAAAATTAAAAGATTTGGGATTTACACTTCTTCGACATGGGAAAGGTTCTCATGTTGTTTTTGGAAAAAAAGAAATAAGAGTCATCGTTCCAAACCATGGCGGAAAAACAATTTCTCCTGGAGTGGAAAGGAAAATTATTGGAGCAACGGGACTTTCGGGCGATGAATTCCGAAAAGTATAAAATCTCAAAATCATTCCCTGGATTTTCTTTAAAAAAGATATGGCAAATATACTTCTTTTCCCGGTACCATTTTTTCTGATTTTATTTCAAAAATTATGGATATTTTTTTGGGTGTTGCGATTTTGGTGGCATTGGGAGGCATTGGCTGGAAGGTATTTTTTGGGATTACACCCGAAAAAACAGATGATGAAAAAATTCGTTTAGAAGAAGAGCAAAAGAGGCTTTTTGAAGAAAATATCCGAATGAAGACGGAATTGGAACAAAAGTTTGCAGAACTTGGGAAACTGTCTGCCGAATTGGCACAAGAGCGAAATGAAAAAAATGAAGCAACGGGAAAAAATAAGCAGCTCTGGGCGCAAAACGAAAAGCTTCAAAACAGTGCCGAACACCTCCAAACCGAAAATAATGAGGTGAAAAAACAGCTTTCCCGATTTGAAGCCGAAAAAGAACAACGGGAAAAAGAGTTCTTGGAAAAAATTGAAAAGCTAGAGCATTCCAGAGAAAAGCTAGAAAAAGAGCAACAGCGCGTTATTCGGGAAGATGAAGAAGCAAGAAAAAGAGAATTAGAAGAACGAGATCGCCTGTGGAATAATCATGAAAATGAGGTTATTGCACGGCTCAGAGAAGTTTGCCAGAGACCAGAAATTGGCTTTTCGTGCTTTGATAATAACAATCTTCCGGAAATGTTTGATGGCAGTTTTAAACCCGATTTTTTAGTGGGATTTTTAGGGCAATACCTCTATTTTGATGCCAAAGTTTCCCGTTCGGAAAATCTCCAAACATACCTGAACGCCCAATTTAAAAGCACCGTTTTAAAGCTTAAAAAAAATTCACAGATTTATAAAAATGTCTTTTTTATCGTCCCCACTGAGGCGATTGCAACCCTCAAAAAAACAGAAGAAGTATTAGACGGATATACCTTTTTTGTGGTTTCACCTGAGGCGCTTCCGGCAATCCTTTCTTCGTACAAACGCATTACAGAGTATGAGAATTTAGAAGACTTTGGTCCAGAGGAACGGGAAACCATTGTAGGAACATTAGCGCGATTTGAGCATTTTATTCGGCACCAAAATACCGCCAATATTTTGTTTGCGGAAAAAGCGTTTGAGGTCCTGGAAGAGCGAACCAATCTCTCGGGAAGTTTTCAAAAAGAGCTTTCCCTCGTGCTCAAAAACATGAAAACTATAAAATTTAAGGATTCGGATTTTAAAAAATTAACAGAAAGCGTAGATGAACAAAAGGAAAGCGTGCAAAAGCTGACAACACCAACGGTTGCAGTACCAAAAAAGGATCTCGAAGAAGCCGGACAATTGTTTTAAAGTCTCCACAAAATTTTTTCCTGAAATATGCACTACTGGCTTTTTAAATCCGAGGCAAAATGTTTTTCGTATGATGACCTCGCAAACGCTCCCAAAAAAACTACTTCTTGGGACGGTGTCCGAAACTACCAAGCTCGCAATTTTATGCGCGATGAAATGAAAGAAGGCGATCTGGGGATTTTCTACCACTCCAATGGAGCATTGCCCCATGCCATAGGGACGGTAAAAATTGTACACGAAGGATACCCCGACTCTACCGCATGGGACCCGTTATCAGAGCATCCAGACGCCGCTTCTTCAGCAAAAAATCCGCGATGGTTTATGGTAGATGTTCAGGCAGAAGGAAAATTCAAAAATCCAGTGTTCCTCTCTGCTATGCGCACTATTCCAATTTTAGAAGATATGCCGTTACTCCGACGGGGGAACCGACTTTCGGTAATGCCCATTTCCAAAATCCATTTTTTAACACTCTGTTCCATGGGAAGCGAAAACAAAAAATAAGAGCAAAAAAACATTTCTCAAAAAAAAACAAAAAATGAGTTCCCGTTATGAGAAATTTTTGGTACAATGGGGCGAAATTTTTCATTTGGAAAAAACAAAAAATTATTTCGGTTCTCTTTACAAAAACAAAAATGCAAATTCTGTTCAAACATCTGCTCACTCGGGTTTTAAATATTGCTCCGCATGAATTTCGTCGTGTTTCTATTTCCTGGATTCTTAAATTTGTACTGCACACCGCAACAATTTTAGGGTTTACGGTTATTCTTGCTCTTTTTGTGGGAGATATGGGACTTGAAAACCTTCCATATCTCTATATTTTTCAGGCAATTTTTGCCATTGGTGGAACTTTAGCCCTTTCTAACATCTTGCGGAACTTCCCGAAACCGGAAGCATTGGGAATTGGAGGAGTAATCCTTTTTATTCTCGCGCTGAGTGGTTTTTTTCTCCATGGCGCACACCCATTTTTGTTTTTTTCGGTTCTCATTCTGGCGTATTCCGTAGTGGCAACACAAATGAACATTGCCCTTTCCCTTTTTACGGAAGAGCTTTTTTCTCCGCTGGAAAGTGAGCGAACTTTTCCAATTATTGAATCGGCAGAGCCCATTGGTGGTATTTTTGCCGGGCTCATTACCGGATTTGGAATCTCTTTACATCTCGTAGAGGCGGTAGATTTTCTCATCATCTGGGCATTTTTTGGGGCACTATTCTCTCCCCTGCTCTACTTTTTTGTGCAAAAACTCGACCCCATTCCAAAACCACACTCTCAACAGGATGAATTTGAACGACTGGGAGGATGGGGAGAAATTAAAGAGAGTCTTAAACACATTTTTAATAATCCATTCCTGAAAGCCCTGTTTTTTGCGGTGGTGGTGCAATGGTTAGTATTTAACCTCATTGAATTTCAGTATACCACTGCGGTAAAGCACGCGTTTACTGGTGGTGCGCATGGTGGAGATTCCGTGGCAAATCAGTTAACCCACGGACTGGGGCTCGTGCACATTGGGATCCATGGCGTAGTGTTGTTTTTCCAGCTTTTCATAGCATCTGGCATTATTAAGCGCTTTGGGATGGTGCGTACCATTATACTCAATCCAGTACTCGTTTTTCTCTCCTCATTGACCATGATGCTCAGTTTTTCCTTTGTAACCGCAACGGCTACCAAAGGAGTTTTTGAAGCATTTGGAGGATTGGCACGCAATGCGTATCACTCTTCATTTTATGTTTTTCGACCACGAGTACGGGAACGGGCAAAAGAATTTTTAGAAGGAATTGCTCGCCCATTTGGAATGCTTTTGGGAACGCTCATTATTTTCCTTCTCCAGTATGTCTCCCATCATGATGAAGCATTTCTCTCGAGTTTCCTCTCTCTTTCTATTCTCTTTCTCTTGGGAGGATGGCTCCTTACCTCTTTTTCTCTCGGAGAAAAATACACACTGCTCGCCAGAAAAAACTTAGAAACCTCTGGTCATGCTCCAGAAAAATTGGACGCGATTGAGATTCTTTCTCAAAAAGGGCATAAAGATCCGGGCGTACACCTGATAAAAGTCTTAAATTTTAAGAATGAAAAACCACGAGTCCGATCAAAAATTCTCCTCACCCTGGGGCAAATTCGGGATACCAATGCGATTCCTGAAATCGTCAAGTGTTTTGAGGACCCCTCTCCGGAAGTAAAACTGGCAGCGGTAGAAAGCCTGGTAGAATTTAAAGGCTTGGGAAGCCATTTTATGGGGCAGTCATTCGCCAAACACCGCGTTATTGAAGCGCTTCAAACCCTCTTCCATACGACGCATTCTAAAAAAATTAAGTCGGCAGTTATCAAAGTATTTCGCAATATTCAGCACGCCGATATTGTGCCCTTTCTCTTAGAATCATTGGAATCAAAGGATCCCGACACGATTTCGGGAGCGATTCGGGTTTGCGGGCTTTTTCACGATATCTCTGCGGGATATTACCTCGAAAAATTTCTCAATCACCCCAACCCTCTGGTGCGCTCTAATACCATTATTGCCCTCTGGCAGTTTATTCCATACCGTATGAAACTCACGGTGGCATTGGCGGGAATGCTAGAATCAAAAGATGACGAAGTCCTCCAGAGTGGAATTTACGCCGTAGGAGAGACCGAATCCATCCAGGAAATCCCCCGGCTTATTAAAATTTTGGCAGAAAATCCAGAAAATCACCATCTCCGCAAACACGCGGCTATCGCCTTGGCAAAAATGAATCACGAGCATTCTATCGAGCATCTCGTAGAACTTATTTTACACCCCGAAAAAGATGTTTCGCTCTCTACCAAAAGCCTTTTCCCACGGGTGCACGACAATATTAAAAAGATTGTAAACCAGCACATTAATCAGCATATTACGCATGAAATTTTAGATATTTTGGAAAAAGAGCAGAGCGATATTTTGGAAGAAATGTCGAATCAAACCCTCAAATCACTGTTACGAGCATATGAAATCTTAGGAGAAGAAAAAGAAACACTCCAAATTCAGGAAATCTTAGAAGACCGGAAAAAAGCGAAGGAAGAGGAAAAACTGGTTCGGGAGGACGAAAAGAAAGGTACAGAAAAAACAGGAAAAAGGATGAGTCTGGAAGATCTCATGTAGAATATTTTTCGTACGCCTCTAAAATTCCTTTTCCTGCGTCCCCTAAAACCCCTATTTGCGTTTCCGTTTCAGAAATTTTCACCACGGAACGAGAAAAGAACCAATATTTTTCTGGCGTCACCGATACTACTGATTCCCAAGGAATAAAAATGGGTGAATGCCAAAATCGAAAGAAGAAAAACG
Source organism: Candidatus Peregrinibacteria bacterium (assembly GCA_037138215.1). Lineage (GTDB taxonomy): Bacteria > Patescibacteriota > Gracilibacteria > CAIRYL01 > CAIRYL01 > CAIRYL01. The sequence continues at coordinate 8,523 of JBAXIU010000047.1, forward strand.
GAGAGACAAAAAACCCTGTCTCACCAACAGTAAAAACCAAACACCGGTTATAGCGCACCGGGAAAAGGCTCAGATTCCCAAATGCAGCGGAAGCAAAAGAAAAGCGTTCCCCAGTAACAAATGAAGGAGCGGGAAATCGTTGTGCCAGATTTTTCCAACCTCCCATGGTGGACAATAAAGCACTGATTCCCAACCACATCGCCAGAAAAAAAACGGGAAAAAAGGGCAAAAAAGAATCCATAAGAAAAGGGGAAATACAATATTTTTGGGATAGAAGCCCCTCCGGGGCGTCTCTACTTTTTCTCCCAAAAAAACGCCTCTACAAAAACCGCCATTAAAAGCAGCAAGATCGCCACAATAGCGTTAAAAAGAGAAAATTGCTGAAATCCAAGGGCAATAAGCGCAATAACCCCCATAATAATTCCCTGCCGAACAGAAGTTTGGAGGCACGAAAAGGATGACCGTGCCGGAGAAAATACTTTTTTAGAAAGCGCCCCAAAAAGCGCAAATGAGGAAGAAAGGGCAAAAAACAGCGTGGCATAAAATGCAGGGAAAGCAACCGCAGGAGATTCTATGGGGGAAACCTTGGTATACACAATCCCCCATGCACTCCAGGAGAGAAGAAGAGTAATAAGCAGCCCCCAAAAAGCAAAATGTCTCCACATCGGAAAATCAAAAAGTAAAAAAAATATACATCGACAACCGACAGAAAGAAAGATTGATTATTGCCGCTCAAAAAGCGGAAAATGGCAGAGATCATTTTTTGCCTATATGTCTGAAAAAAATATTCCCCATTTTGCTTTGGCCCTGGCGGTTCCTTCCCTTGTAGGCATTTTAGGCATGATCCTTCTTCCCCCACATCTCTCCCATCCGTCATTGGGATATACCATTTTGGCACTCAGCATCTTGGGAGCCAACCTTTTTCTCCTCACTCGATTTTTTGAAAAACTGCATTTCTCGCTCTTTTCCGGGGTTCTTATTTTTTCGTATATTCTTCTCTCTTTCAGTTTTATTACCACCACCAAAGGCGGACAAATGCCATTTCTGTTCGTGCTGTTCTCATTTCTTAATCTGCACCTTATTTTCCCCCAACTCGAAAAATCATTTATCCCCCGTTATTTTTGGGGAGTAAGCGAATTTATAGAGCAGAAAATGGCAGGAATCTTTGGTTTTTGGAAATATTTTATTCCGGCCTCCTTAGAAACAGAGCCAAAAAATTCTTTTCTCCGAACCGTTACCGCATTTGGCCCGGCATTGGGGATATTTTTGATTACGGGATTACCACTGATTCTCATTATTTTTGGGCTTCTTTCTTCTGCAAATTCAAACTTTGCCGATATTGTGCACGATATTTTTAATTTTTCATTCCGCTCTTTTTTTCATTATCTCCTCGTTTTTTTGTTTCTGTTCCTGTATCTCATTTCGGAACTGTTTTTTGTTATACACGCGCAAAAAAAATCTGAAGAATTAGAGCAAAAGGGAAATCCTTTATCAGAAGAAAGCCAAAAAAAATGGATACACGCCTCACTCATCACCATTTTAGGGCTTAATATTTTTTATGCGGTGTTTGTGTTTGCAGAAATGGGATATGACCTGGGCAATGTTGCCGATCTCGTAGAAAAAAAAGGATATGATTCGTATTCCGAACTCGCAGTAAATCGTTTTTGGGAACTCATAATAGTGTGCGTTCTCAATCTTTCGTTCCTCTTTTTCCTCATACAACCGTTTAAAGATCGGCAGTATTCGCTGTTTTTTTCACGGCTTCTCTCTGCCAATATCGTGTTTCTGTTCCTCAGCACGGTGTTTCTCATTTTTTCGTCTTTCCAACGCCTCAATTTGTATATTAACGCCTACGGATTTACCGACAGCCGATTTTTAGGATATTCGTTTTTACCTTTTCTGCTCATCATCACCGTACTTTCGTTTTCTTCCTTATTTGTTCAGAACTATCACAAATATTTTCAAATGGCGTTTGGAGTTTTTATTTTCTTTTGTGCCCTTTTTATAGCCATTCCCACCGATTCTCTTACGAATGCCATTAACTACCAAAGGGCTCAGTCGGGAGAAATTACCGTGTATGACTCGTTGTACGCCCTCCAAGGAAGCGATGATAAATTTTTAATATACCCAACACTTTTAAAAAGTTCGAGAGTATCGGAAAGCGAAAAACTTCAATTACAAGCACATCTTCCGGCGTTTACAAAAGAGAATGATTGGAGAGAGTTTCACTGGGTATACTCAAGGATTGCAAACTAATCTCGTAGAGTTTTTTACAACAGAAAAATTTAAACGGGAAGTGGAACAACCACTGAGAAACAATTATTCCACAAGAGATGCGTGCGGAGTGGTGGAAACAACAACATCTCCTTTTGCATTCGTTTCTCTTTCCCATCTTCTCAGATCGTCTAATACACGATTCCCACAGGTACTAACATTGTAAATTCTGGTCTCGGTAGCAAAAGTATGGCAAGACGGTATATGAATACCAAGTGCACCAGCAGTGTTTCGAGCCAATTTTAAGAGATCATCTCTCGTGTCTACTTTTGAACATTCAAGAGGACTATTCCTAGATTTTAATTCGAAGTGCAACAGAGTGAATTAAAATGAGGAGGAG
>JBAXIU010000048.1:0-10658 GCA_037138215.1 Candidatus Peregrinibacteria bacterium
TTCGCTCTCTATTGTTTCCCCTGTTGCACTTCGAATTGAAACTTAGGATTTATTTTTCATTATCTTTTTATTTTTTGGATTATTAGCGTGTATTTGCTTCAAAGCTTAAAAATAAACATTATCGCAGAGTAGAGAAAAGGTATCTCGCCAGGCTCATTTCCTGGAGAAGGTGGTTCGAGTCCATCCTCTGCAACCATTATTTTACCAAAAAACAAATGTCCCAATTTTTTAAAACAAACAACAAAACGCGTAAAAAATTCTTTGTAGCATCTCAAAAAAATGCTTGGGATAACACTGCAAATTATACCGCCGAAGATAAAAAGGAAATCATGGAACTCTGGAAAGATCCAGAAATTCGTGACCATTTCAATAATAAGGCTTCTGATTTTATGAAATCTTTTCTTTTGCAAAAAAGAGCCTCTGAAATGGAAGAGAGTTTTTCAGATTCTGAGAGATCTCGTTTTGAAATGATGTGGGATGGCGAAGAAAGTTCTCACAATTTTGATGATGGAGAAGAGTCATATGGTCAGGTAAGGCAAGAATATCTTGAAAATTGGTATAAAAATAGGGGCTTAATGAATCATCTTGGAAGAGAGGCAGAGGAGGAAATGAGAGAAGAATTCGTATTTCTCTATGACAGGCATCAAAACGAAAAAGACGAATTTTAAAAACAAACACCAAATCCCCCATGAAAAAATTTCCCAATTTTCTCGGCTTATTTTTTGTACTCTCGGTTTTCTTCGGAATCTCGGGAGTTTCGGCGTATGCATCCACCACCGATCCCCTCACGGGAACAATCGGCGATGATGGACAATACCTCTGCGGAACATTTAACCCTGCCGTGGGAGATACCAATCTCGCAATTCAAGCCAACCTTGCAAACGCCGTGGGAACATACGACCTTTTAGGACTCGTTGTCTCCGGGTCCGGCATAAACCCTACACTCTGGACAAACCTTTCTGCCATGACAGCCACTTCATTCCCTACCGCATACGGATTGGGAACCATTACAAATATTGCTACATACGGAATCATTCCCACCGAGTCCGTTTATTATTGCTTAAAACTGGATGAAACCGCCACCGGACATTCTGCACAAATTACCAATGCCATACTCACCGACGCTATAAATAATATACCAGCCACGGTAAATTTTTCCATTTTATGGGATGGAGTTTCTGCTATTGGCGTTCTTCCTCCCCCAACTCCAACCCCCACACCAACACCAACCCCCACACCAACACCAACCGGAACACCTACTCCAACTCCAACTCCAACTCCTACTCCTACGCCTACTCCTCTTCCCGGAGCAACACCAATCCCAACCGCTACCCCTCTTTCAACTCCATCCCCCAATTTTATCCATGAATCAGAAATGATTCAGGCATGGGATTTACTGTACGAGTGGTTTTTTAAATTTCTCATGGATCCTATAACCCTTTTATATATTTTTGGGTTCACCTTTGGAACGGGATTTATACTGCTTTTTATTTTCTTTGTTCTTTGGTGGTTTGTAGCTCCTTTTCGCCTTCTTTTTACCTCTAAAAAATGACTGACGCACAATTTGCAGAAATGCTTACGGCTCTCCAACAAATAAACACCTCTGCTTTAAATACCGGCACTTTTGTCGGTCAAGGTAATTATGACACCTTGCAGCAGCTGACCATTATGTCTGCTCAAATAGATGCCTTGAATCTTCAAGTTCAAATAGTTACCTCGACTTTGTATGTGCTTCTTTTTGTCGCTTTGTTGCTTTTTGTCTTTGTTCCTCTTTTAAAAATGGTGGGGAAGTTTGTTTATTCTCTTATTTTTTGATCTCTGACCATGCAACACATCGACACTATCATCGGCAAACATACCCCCGGGGAAATAGAAATCCGGCTTAAACGAATGCAAGAGGAGTTTGGAAGAGACCTGGATCAAAACGGATTCCCAAAACTTTCCCCATTCCAAAGATTTACCGGGAAAATTACCAATTTCCTTTTGCAAGAACTTTCTCCCATAAAATTTTGCTTGAATCTCTTCTGGGCACTTGCTGTGGGAGTATTTCTTTTTTTAGCGTTTGGTGGAAGTGCAAAGGCGGAGGCAGCATATTCTTTTCCTAGCTTAAACCCTTCCTCTAGTGGTTTTTTGTGTATGCGTCACCCAATATCATATCATCCAAATGGTTCTGGTGATCGTATTTTCGACAGAGGAGGGCATTTTATTGTTTCTAACACTACAAATTCATCCTTAATTATTACTCAAAATATTTATAATTACTCTGGTAATTTGATATCTTCTTCAAATCCTTCTTTTTCTGGTGTTGTATCTGGTTCTGTTCTTGATTGGCAATTAGGATTTTTTTCTCAGTCCGGTGTCGGTGATTTTGATTTTTTTGAATGTTTCTCTTCTTCTTCAAGTATCGTTCTTTCTGAGATGAATTTCCTTTATTTTGATATTTCTACAAATTCTTTTGCTTCTTTTTTTACTACTCCATTTTTTTGGGATGGTTCTTCCGATTTACTTTCTTCTTATACTGCTTCTCAAGCCCCACAATATCCCTCCCCCAACACCACCGATTTTTACACCTTTGGCACCAAAAAAACCGCCATCACTACATATTGGCAAGGCACAAATACTATCAATTTTATTGGCGCGGATTTTACCCAAGCCGGGAACTGTACTAAAACCTTCAATCTTAACCCCGCCGATACTATCAATGAATTTACTTTCAATCTTAACTATTCAAAGGTTCCCTCTGCAAATATTTTTGCTACCGGGACAGAACATTTTCTCACATACGGAAATAACCAGTTTGAAATGGCTCCGCATATATATTATGAATTGAAAGATGCTAATGATTCCATTCTCCGATCGGGGAATGTTGCCGATCAAAGGTATCAATCGAGTGTTATTGGATATGGTTTATATGCACCAAATCCCACTGGTTTTGATAATTTTGCCAATGCTCCTATAACCGGAGCAACCACCCTTACAGTAAAAGACTTGTACTGTATGCCGACCATGTTGAACGAAGAAAATGAGAGCCAGCTAGATGTGACTTTGTATTTTACTGGGACCACTATTGCTGATAAATATTTTTATCTTCCTTTTGTTTCTCCTACTGCTACTTCTGGAAAATACTTTTTAGGTACTCCACTTCCGGAGTCTCAAAATTATGAGGCAGTCTCTGGGAGTCATACTTCTTCTATTTTTACCTTTTTGGGGCGTGATTTTTCTGGTGTAAACAATACTTGCACGAGGGTTATATCTATAAATCCTCATGATAAAATTAAAAGAATCAATTTTCTTCTGAATTTTACAAGGGTTTCGCAGTCAAAGGTTTTTCCTCCGTCAAATAATTCCCATTTTTTAACTTGGGAAAATGGGATTTTCAATGTGCATCCGGATCTTCTTTTTACTTTAAAAAATGCTCAAGGTGTTACTTTGGGATCTGGTGAATTGTCTTTGGATCAATACACTATTAGCGATCAAGTAACGGAGTTTTTATTAAAAACAAATGATACGCGTTTGGAGTTTCCTACCGCTTTGGAGAATGTTTCTTTTTTGATTGTTCAGGATAAGTTTTGCGATCCTGCTTCTCGTAATGAAGAAGAACTTGCAAATATTAATATTGGTATTTTGTTTGAGAGATTAACAAATCCATATTTTTACGGTGACCTGCCAGAAATTCCTCATATCCAAAATCCTTTTGCTGATCCCTCAAGTCTTTTTTCTTGTTCTGATCTCACTACACAAGTTGAACAATCTTTAAACGGTGGGAATACTCTTATTGGTTTTTTTGCTGATGGACTTCTTGCTCTTACTTGTCAGGCGAGTGTTACCGTTATTTCTAAGGCAATTTCTATGTTTGATTCTGCTACAGAGTCTATTCTTGACCTTTTGGGAATCAAAAAGGCTTTGTATTCACTTTTTCCAAATTCCGGAACGACTGTTTGTTTTACGGATCATAATCCTTCTTTGTGTGCTGTGTATCATTGGAGAAACCCTTCTTCTCCTGCCATTCCATTTACAAGGCTTTTGCTTGCCGTTCTTTTTATTTTGTACCTCATCGAGCGTGTTTCTAAATTCTGGGGAGGAGAAAAAAAGCAAGAAGTGACTTTACCCCCTAAACAATGATTTCTCTACTTTCTCAAATATTTCTCCGGCTCACAGCGTATGCAATGGCAATCGGTGCCTTTGTCGGTGTTCTCTTTTTTGCTTCTCCATATTTTACCCAATATTTTGGTTTTTCTGGAATCACATTTTTGGAACCCTCCCCTGGTGCTTATGATCTAAGGTATCTCCCAGCTTTGTTTGTTTCCGTTCCCTCTCCCGTATTCTTAAAATCCGATCTTTTGGTTTTTGTGGGATATGTTCTGACAACGGAAACGGCTTTTTGGTCTGCTGTTTTTATCCGTCAAATATTCGTGACTCGCTTCTCTGATTCTGCCGATTAAAAAAATATATGGAAGAAATACAACCAAAACAAAAACAAACCATTGGCGATATGATGGAAGATCAGTTTCTTGCATGGGTAAGAAACGAACATGGAGGGGGCGTTTTTATAAGAATTTTCCAACTCTTTCTTTTCTGCCTTTTTACCCTTTTTTTTCATGATTACGCGCTCTGCTTATCTCTCCTGTTCTGGCTGTTTACCGTGGGGCATTATGCGATCCCCTTCGCATTTCTTGCCCTTTTCTGTGTCGGTAACTTCTCCCTCGTTTTTGGTATTATCGCGAAACCGTTTCTCTGGATTATCTCTCTTGTTTTTAGCATTGGAAAAGCAAAAAAGGAGAAACCTATCAAATCTCTCACCACCATAGAATCTGCTGAATAGTTTTGTAAATATTTTTCTTTTTTTTATGTCTTTCTCTCTCAAAGATTTTTTCATCCTCACTTCTTTTTTTATTTTTGTTCTTATTCTCACTCTTGGAAGTTTCGGTTTTGGCATGAATTACATCATGAAAGAGTGCGATTTTTCTGCCGTTTCTACTACTGGTCTTGCTTCTTGTCAGATTTCTGTTTCTCAATTTTAACCCCCTTTTTTATGCCTAATTATCCTTTTCCTCCTTTTGTTGAAAAAATTGAAACAGGATGGAAAAAAATTCGTGGAGAATTTCATCAATTTGTTGATTCTCCTGCTGAAAAACCAAAAACATTTATAGAGGAAAATTACAATTCCTTTTCTCTTATTGATCTTGATTTTATTACTTCTTGGATCCCTTATTTTTTGGTTTTTTCGTATTTTATTTTAGCGGATCAAGCTCCTTTTGATCGTTTGATGCTTCTTATTCATTCTTTTCAATAATGAAACCACAAACCTTTCAAGATCACTGGCGCACCTGTCCAGAACCATTGCCAGGGAAATATTCCCGGACTGGATACAAAAAGGCATCTCATCGGCTAGAAAGAAGAAATTTGAAAAACCAAATGAAACTGGATTTTGATTTTCTTCTTCTTCCTCTCAAAGAATAAACACAAAAATGGCGCATTTTTAAACAAAAAACAATGACAAAAAATCTTTCTGTACATTTTTCTTCGGCTTCGGACGACTGGGCAACCCCACAAGATTTTTTTGATGAGTTAGATAAAGAATTTCATTTTGGATTAGATGTTTGTGCTACTCAAGAGAATTTCAAATGTGATTTTTTCTATAATCCTTTTCAGGATGGTCTTAAAGCTGATTGGCAAGAAGATATTGAATGTCTTCAATATGATCAAAAAGACTATTCTCTTTCTATCTGGTGCAACCCCCCTTATGGAAGAGAAATTGGGAAATGGGTAAAAAAAGCCTCTGATGAAGCCGCAAAAGGACTGGCAACAATCGTCATGCTCCTTCCCGCCCGGACAGATACAAAATATTTTCACGAATATCTTTATCAAAAACCCAATGTAGAACTCCGCTTCATCAAAGGAAGGTTGAAATTTGGTGGGGCAAAAAATTCCGCCCCTTTTCCTTCTTTGGTGGCGATTTTTAAAACTTCTCTCTAAAAACACAAAAAATGGCGCACTTTAATATCAAAATAAATGATCTGCTACTCAGGAAAACAAGGATATGGAAAATCCTACCTTATGACTCGCCAGATGTTCGATCTTCGTCATAATGAAAACGCTTCCACCAATATTATTATTTCTAATTGGTCTACAGAATTGAATGACTGGAAAATCACTGGTTCGGATGAATTCTGGCTTTTGTTGCGAGTTATTCGGAATTATCGCGAAAGTATGGGCTGGGATCTAAATTGTACAATCCACTTTTTTATGGACGAGGTCGGGTCCCTTTTTAACTCCCGGGAATTCAAAAATTTAGGAGGAGAAGAGAACGGCTTTGTCACACAACTCCGCAAAATGGGAGTCTTCCTGTATTACGGGGTGCAACATCCGGCATCTGTTGACATTGTATTCCGTCGAGTAACGGAGCAAGTGCGCGCCTGTCGTCCATGGTTACCTGTCGGCAAAATGGATCTTACTGGTCGCCGTGCTCCTTTTGGATTCAAACAAAAAACAATGGAATTTGACGAAAACAATGTGAAATCTGAGGAACTGGTGACGGTTGACGAAGAGATTTTTCTTTCGGAAAAGAAATTTTTTGACCTGTACAACACGCATGAGTGTCTTGAAATGACCAATAAAAAATTGCCGGAAACACCGGAAGAGTTGCTTGCTTATCAGCTGGATTTTGAGGAAAAACTCGAAAAACTTCTGGAAGAAAGAAAGCCTTCTTTTATGCGGAAAGTTTTGAACCACATTTATATCCCGAACCCTTTTTACTACCTGTAGGAGTGCCCCATCTGCCCCATTGTCCCACCCTCTTTTTTTAAAAAAAATCTAATGGGAGAGGGTTTTCCCCAAGGCTTTGCCTTGTGGGAAACCCGAACGAAGCGAAGCGGAGTATTCCCGCCCCTGTCCCGTCCTGGGCGGGAATAAATTCCCCAAAAAGGGAGCTTTCCCCAAGCTGTCCACAATTTATAGGATATTGAGCTTTTGGCGGATATTCCCCCAAGCCGTAGTGCGGAGGCACAGGCGCCGGGGGAACTTTTCCGCCTAAAGGTCAACTTGTTCCATAAATTGTGTGTCAGGTTGTGGAAAGGTGCCCCGCCGTCAGAATTACCACTAGCCTCCTTAAAACCTCTCTAACCCCCTTAAAAATGCAAATACTCCACCCTCAAATTCGGTATTTCCTCTTTGGGATGATTGCCGGCGTTGCCATTTACCCTCTTTTTTCTTCCATCGTGGAAATGATCGGGGGAAATGTCGACTGGCATTTAATACAGAAATTACTCTGGATCCTTTAACCCCCTTTTTTCCCCTCTGGGAACAGCATAGAAATGCTGTACCCAACACCTAAAACACAAACCCTTTTAACCCGCAACATGAAAACAAAAAACACACTTTCGGTTTGTGAGGATATCATCACAAAAAAAGAGGACTTTGAAACCCCAATTTTAGTGTGCCAATATTGTGGTGGTGAACTGAGGAAAAATGGAAAAGATAGAAACGGAAATTCTCGTCTTCGCTGTAAGATCTGCCAAAAATATTTTTCCCTCAAAGATCTCAATTCACCTTCTCTCTCTTTTGAAAAAAACATTCTCCATGCTGGTCTCGATTATCTCCGGATCAATATCCAACTTTTTCCCAATGATGAAATTCTAAAAGAACATTTTCAGGAAGAAAATACTCCTGAACTGGGGAAAGAATATTTCCGTTCTGACGGTTTAACCATTAACGAAGAGCAAGAAATGGAAAACACTTTCAATTATGAACAATACAAAAACCTTAAAAAACAAAGAAAATGGAAAAAATCTTATAATGTTGATTTCTCTGTCCTTAACACCAAAGAAAATTCTGAATCATTCCCCCATGATCTTCTTTCTCGTCTTATTCCATTCTTAGATTCTGACAATGCATCTGAGGCGGATGTTTGGTTTTTGGGCACTCTGTTTCAAGTATCCAAAAATAAAGACTTCTTTTCTTTTAACCATGAGGGAGAAAAATTCTTTTCCTTTCGTGTCGTATCTGAACAAGAAAAGAAAATCACAAAATTGGAATTATTTTCCACATATCTTCATTTTGATTTTTACGGTACTTTCTTTTGCCTTGGAAGAATGAAAATTTTTAATACTGAACAATTCCTTCTCACCTTTGGAATGGCATTTCAACAAAAAAAGGTTTCCCGTGTCGATTACGCTATGGACTTCAAAGACCTTTCCGTCGGAAATACCGCTTCCCATTATTTTTCCGAATTTGTACCCTCCGATATACGCCCCAATAAAGACGGAGATTTTAAAACCATTGCATATTGCGACCATTCCACCATAAAAAATAAAAAAGCCTTTCTTCGGATCTATGATAAACTTCTGGAAGCCAGAGACCGTAAACGGGAAAGACTGTATATGGACTATTTCGCCTTTGAAAAAGTTACTCGCTTTGAAGTAGAGTTTCGCTCATCTATCCTCCAGGACTTTCAATTTGAGTTTGACTGGATTTTTGATGAAAAAAAACTTCTCGGAATGGTAAAAACCTGGACTAATAATCAATTTAAGAAATTTGATTTTGATTTCGAAAATATTCATTTTGTTGAAAGAACCCGTAAAGACGGAGAAAAAGCCACTGCAAAATATTTTCTCCCTCGGTATAAAACCCTTATGACTCGCCTTTATGAATGCGGCTTGACCGCTGTTGAGCTTGCTGAGTATTATCATGGGGCAACTTTTGAAGAATATATTGCCCAATGTCTTTCTGATCATCAACTCAAGAAAAAAGACCCGGAGGAGTTTCTGAAATATATTTCTTTGGGCGGTAACACTCTTCTTTCCAGTATAAAAACCCCTGATTCGTTCTAAAATCCTTTAATAAAAATGGCGCTCTACTTTTTGGCGTCTATGTTGCAAGAACTTTTTAAAACTTTTTCGGAATACTTGGGAATTGAAAGAGGTCTTTCCCCCTTAACTCTTGAAAGCCATCGTTTTACTCAAAAGCTTTTTATTCAATTCTTGGGTGATGAAAAGGTAGGGGTAGAGGTTTTAACCAGAGATTTTATCCGCCAATTCCTTTACTGGGGAACAAAAGAAAGAGGGTGGAGCCCCCGGACATATATCATTAATTTTTGTAATCTTAAAACCTTTTGCAAATATTGTGTTTTTGAGAATTTTATTTTTGGAAACCCCATGGATATGATGGAACGCCCAAAAACCAAGAGTCCTATAATGAAGCCGCTTGCCCCTTCTGAAGTATCGAGTATTTTGAATTTTGCCTTTATAAAATCTGCTTCTTATAAATTTGGAAAATATAGGAACTACGCGATGTTTCACCTCGCACTGCACTCAGGTCTGAGACTCTCAGAAATCCTTAGCCTCACTGTACACGATATAAACCTTGAGGAGGGATTCCTTCATGTAAGAGACGGAAAAGGAGGGAAAGACCGTTTAGTAGCCCTCACAAAAGACCTCCTGGAAAACATTGTGGCATTCCAAAAAATACGGGAAAAATCTTTTGCAAACCTCTCAACAAAGCAGCTTTTTTGCTCTACTCGTGGGAGTCGTTTTAATGTCCGGGATTTTCATCGTGTCGTTGAAATAGTGAGTAAAGGAACGGGCATTCCATTTTCTGCACATGACTTCCGGAGAACATACGCCACGACTCTTTCAAAAAAAGGGGTTTCCCCGTTTATTATCCAGCAACAACTTGGATATTCTAACATCAAGACGACCATGAAATATGTGATTCATAACCTCAACGACCAGCGAGACGCCGTTAAAAATCTAACCCTTTACTAAATGAAAGAATGTTCTAAAACCACAAAACTGATAATCATGAGGTCGAAGGTTCAAGTCCCTCCAGGTCCACCATTGTTCATAAGATTCCAGAAAAGGCTACAAAACCACATAACTCGTGGTTTTTTTAGGGTGTTTCTTTTTCTTCACAGGGCAAAAATTATCGTTCCAAAACCTGCACCACCTCTTCTCCCAGCATATCAATAATTTTCACCGCTATCTTTTTTCCGCATTCTTTTGGGGGAAATGAGTATTTACATTGAATAAGATCATTTTTTTTGGGGGGAATATCCGAATGGCATATTTGAAACACTTCTCCGTTGTAATCGGTATCAATCAGCACACAATCAATTTGAGATCGGAAATCGGGGATTTTTGCCTGAATAACGGATTTTTTGTTCTCAATTCCGAGTCGTTCTACAATGGTGGGAGAGTGAAAATTATCCAAAGAAATTTCTATTTCCCCAGTGTTTTCTGTTACAGAAATAAGCGCTTCTGAAGGAAGATGCTCAAAAAATCCACCTTCCCGAAGATTCACCAGACGATATTGATTGAGCTTTGATTTACTGTTCAAAAGATTTTTTTCGGCAATCCACGGAGCAACGGTATTTTCTGCACCCAAACACACCACCAAAATATCTCGTGTTTCATCAGCTCTCATTTCCAAAAGTTCTCGCTCAATAGCACTCAAGTCTACAATGGTACACGCCCGTTGTAAAGGAATCACTTTCACCAGCCTGTTTCCCGCAATGCCATCAAAAAAACGATCATTGGGGAGGCGTTCTACACCAATTTTTTCCAATGCCAGCTCCAGTGCTTCATTATGCTGAATTTGCAGGTCATAGTTATTCCTAGATTTTAATTCGAAGTGCAACAGAGTGAATTAAAATGAGGAGGAGT
>JBAXIU010000049.1:0-10188 GCA_037138215.1 Candidatus Peregrinibacteria bacterium
AAAAAGCCCTCCGCGTATTGGCATTTGCCAAAAAATCAGGAGCGCAAAACGAATCGTTTGAAAATGACGAATCGGCAGAAAAAAATCTGGTGTTTGTGGGATGTCTCGGAATGATTGATCCTCCTCGAGAAGAGGTTTCAGAAGCAATAAAAATGTGCCAAACGGCAGGGATTCGCATCTTGGTTATTACGGGAGATAACCCCAAAACAGCAAAAGCCATTGCGCAACAAATTGGAATTTTTGCCCATCTTCCGGCAAAACTTATAACAGGAGCAGACCTCTCGGCAATGAGTGATGAGGATTTAAAAGCGGTATTACAGAGTGACCAAAAATATATTCCGCTTTTTGCCCGCACTGCACCGGAAGATAAACGGCGTATTGTAGAAATTTTACAGGAATTAGGGGAAATCGTAACGGTTACCGGAGATGGCGTAAATGACGCACCCGCTTTAAAAAAGGCAAATATTGGAGTAGCCATGGGGTCGGGTACAGAAGTAGCAAAGGAGGCAGCACAAATGGTGCTCCTCACTGATTCTTTTGCGAATATCGTGAGTGCTATTGCCGAAGGTCGGGTGATTTCTACGAATCTCCGAAAATTCGTCTGGTTTATTTTTTCTGGGAATTTAGGAGAACTCGTCCTGGTTTTGGGACCGCTTTTGTTTCATTTACCGGTTGCCCTTACCGTAGGAATGATTCTTATGGTGGATTTGGGGACAGATGTTTTGCCCGCCATTGCCCTGGGAATTGATACGGCAGAACCAGGAGTTATGGAAAAACCACCCCGAGATCCCAAAAAACGACTCATGCAGTCCTCCTTTATTATCTCGTTTACCCGCATGGGAATTGCTATTGGGCTCAGTGCATTGTTTGCCTTTTTGCTAGAATTGTACTGGGGAGGATGGAATTTTGGCGGAGAAATTTCTGATGCCATTCATCGCCAGGCAATGACAGTTGCGTTTGTTACCATTGTATTGGGACAATTATGGAATGCATTTTCCGCCAGAAGCATAACCCATTCTTCTTTTTCTCGATCTCTTCCGCCTTCTTTTTCTCGATCTCTTCCGCCTCATCCTTTTTTGTGGGTGGCAACAGGATTGTCAATCCTTCTCCTGTTGGTGGCTCTTTACTTTCCTCCTTGCCAAATGCTCTTTAAAACCGTGCCGCTCTCTTTTTCTTCTCTCTGCTTAGCAATAGGGTTTTCTCTTATCCCGTTCTTGGGAGATGAGATTCGGAAATCTGGGAAACTATTCTCGTTCTAATTCATTCAGTTCTCTCAAAATATCCTCTAAATCCTCTTCCGAAAATCCGTGTCCTAAAATTCCCTGCTCCAGGGTCTCATATTCGTTAATATGGCATCCCACGCAGTGGATTCCGTAATCCATAAAAATTTCAACGGCATCGGGATATTCCCGCAGCACTTCGCCAATCATATCATCTCGAGAAACAAAAGTTTTTTCTGAATCCATTCTGAAAAGGAAAAAGTTTTGCCCGTATGGTATGCTAATGAGAAAAAAAGTCGAGGAGTGAAAAATTCTTTTCCTTGAATCCGTGGGATATTTCTCGTAAAATATCTCAGATTTTTCTTTTTTTTATGAGACTCCTCTATGAAGACGCAGCGACTCCTTCACTTTTAGACGGGAAACGCATTGCGGTTATTGGCTATGGTGCACAAGGACGAGCACAAGCACTCATGATGCACGATTCGGGACTAGATGTGGTAGTAGGAGTGCGTGAAGGAGGGGCTTCTTGGGATCTCGTTCAGCAGGACGGGCTTCGCGTTGCCACTATTTCTGATGCGGCAAAAGAAGGAGATATTATCCATATACTCATCCCCGATGAAGTACAGGGACAAATTTACGAATCTGAAATCGCTCAGCATGTGGTTCCCGGAAAAACCCTATCTTTTTCTCACGGATTTAACATTATCTTTAAAAAAATTGTTCCCGTAGAAGGCGTAGATGTGATTATGGTGGCTCCTAAAGCGCCTGGAACAGAAGAGCGAAAAGTATACCTCCAAGGGTTTGGAGTACCAGCACTTATTGCGGTTGCTGCCAATTACACCGGCAAAGCCCAAGAAAAAGCGCTTGCCCTGGCAAATGCTATGCACTTTACCAAGGCAGGAGTATTGGAATGTACTTTTGAACAAGAAACATACGAAGATCTTTTTGGAGAACAGACCGTTTTGTGTGGAGGAGTAGTGGAACTCATGAAGCAAGGATTTGAAGTGCTGACTGAAGCAGGATACCCTCCAGAGATGGCATATTTTGAATGCCTTCACGAAATGAAACTCATTATTGACCTCGTATACGACGGAGGAATTGAACATATGTACCATGTGGTTTCTAATACCGCAGAGTACGGTGGACGAACAGTGGGACCAAAAGTAATTACGCCTGCTACCAAACAGGCAATGAAAGAAGCCCTCAATCGTGTAGAAAACGGAGAATTTGCAAAAGAATATCTGGCAGATTTCGCCAATGGATTTGCGCATTTAGCAAAGCTTCGAGAGGAAGGAAAAACCCATCCGATTGAGATTACCGGACAAAAAATTCGCGCATTGTTTACCAGAGGGTAATACTGACTATAATGCTTTTAAATTAAAAATACCTCTCAATTTTTAAAATTGGAGGGTATTTTTAAAAGAGCGGTGGTGGGAAAAAGAATTTGTCGGCATTAATAGTTTTGAACTTTTCCATTTTTTTGCAAAACGCAAAACAAACAGGCAAAATGGGAGTAAATTTCTCAACTTCTCATGAATATTTCTCTCTCTTGGCTTCAAAACCATATTACTCTTCTGGAAAAAGATCCTGCCCGTATTGCCGAAGTGCTTACCGAAAAATCTGCGGAAATAGAGGCGATTCATGAAATGGGTGCCGATCTTCAGAATGTAGTCGTAGGAAAAATAAAAACCATTACGGCTCATCCCAATGCGGATGCGTTGCGTATTTGCATGGTAGATATTGGAGAAGAGCATCCCATCCAAATTGTGTGCGGAGGTTCTAATCTTGCAGAAGGGCAAAGCGTAGCAGTGGCAAAATTGGGAGCCAGTGTGAAGTGGCACGGAGAAGGAGATCCAATTGTCATGAAAAAAACTGCCATTCGAGGCGTGGAAAGCGATGGAATGATATGTGCGAGTGATGAAATTGGCTGTGCAGATATTTTTCCCAAATCTGCTGAAAAAGAGATTGTAGATCTTACTTCTGTAGCATTTCCAGCAGGAACTCCACTGGCAGAAGTGGTGGGGAAAAATGATGTAGTGCTGGAAATTGAAAATACCGCTATTACCAATCGTCCAGACCTGTTTTCACACATTGGTTTTGCGCGGGAGTTGGCGGCGTGTGGTTTGGCGGAATGGAAAAATGATATTTGTAGAGACGCATTGCAATGCGTCTCTACAGAAAATTCCCTCCCCATCTCCATTTCTTTCCCCACCAACGCAAAAGAAATGGTTCCCGAATATTTGGCGGTTTCTATTTCGGGTGTCAATGGCACAAAACAGTCGCCATTAGAAATGCAACGCCTCCTCAAATCCGTTGGAATTCAGCCACGAAATGCGCTGGTAGACATTACCAATTTCGTCATGTTCGACATCGGAATGCCACTTCATGCCTTTGATGTCCACCGAGTAGGAAAAAAATGGCAATTTGAACTGACCCAAGGAGGAGAAAAAATGACGAATCTTGATGGGGATGAGAAAACATTACCCGCCAACGCCATTATTTTGCGCGACGAAACGGGAGAAATTTTTGACTGTTGTGGAATTCAGGGAGGAAAAAGCTCGGGAATTGAGGATACCACAACCGAGATTCTCCTCCATGCGCCTGTATACGACCCGGTAAAAATCCGCCGAACTGCCATTGCCATTGACCATCGCACCGACGCAGCCACTATTTATGAGAAGGGAGTAGCACTTCCTTTGGCAGAAAAAGGTATTATTTCGGCAATAAATTGGATTTTAGAGATTTTTCCAGAAGCAAAAATCACCAGTGAAATTTTTCATAAAACCTTTGGAGACGCAGCCGCAAAACATATTTCTGTTCCCCAAAAAACCATTACTCGTCTCCTGGGACATCCGCTGAGCAATACGGAAATTGTGGATATTTTGTCAAAACTGGGCATTATCGCCGAAGCGAACGATGAAAAACAAACTTTTGAAATTCCGGTACCAGAATGGCGAACAGACCTGAATATTGCAGAAGATATTGCGGAAGAAGTGGCACGAATGTACGGGTTAAACGCTATTGAAGCCGTTGCTCCAGAAATTGCGATTATGGAGTACCGCACAGTGCCCATTCGGGCAGTAGAAAAAAAAGTAGCGGAAGTGTTTGTTGCTAACGGATTTACAGAAATCCTTTCGTTTTCGTTTTTAGGCGAAAAACTTTTGGCGCGATGTGGATTAGAAAAAGACGAAGAAAAAATGATTTTTCTCAAAAATCCTCTTTCTGAAGAGCTTGCGATTATGCGCACCAGCCTTTCTCCTCGGCTTTTGGAGATAGCGGAAAGAAATAGGCGCTACCGAGAAAATTTTCGGATTTTTGAGAGTGGAAATATTTTTAAAATGGAAAATGGCGAAAAAGTGGAAGAACAACGCATTACAGCCCTTTTAGTAGGGGATAATTTTTACAGTGCCAAGGCGGTAGCGGAAGAAATTTTTTCAGCGTTTGGGATACCATCTCGCATTGAATCCCATGAATTTGCTCTCCCTTTTGCGCACCCCGGAAGAAGCGCGGTACTAAAAGCAGGCAAAGATGCCGTGATAAAAATATTTCAGATCCACCCTAAAACGGCAAAAGAGTTTCATTTGCCAGAAAACACCTGCGAAGTGTGCTTAACGCTTTCCCCGCTTACGGCGTTTTTAGGGAAAGCAAAAAAAATAAAAGGTCTTCCTCGCTTCCCAGGGGTAGAATACGATATTTCTGTGCTCTGTAACGCGCGATTGGCGACGGAAAACTTGGTGAAAAATTTTGAAAAAGTGGATTCACTCATCGTTAGTGCCCGAGTAAATGACATTTGGGAAGGAAAAGGCGTAGAAGAGGGAAAAAAATCCGTCACCGTTGCGTTTGAGTTTCGAGCGCTAGACAAAACACTAGAAGAAAAAGAGATTAAATCCCTGGAGAAAAAGGTTTTAGAGGAGTTAGAAAAGAGGGGTGGAGTGTTTCGATTTGGGGAATAGCTTTTGCATAGTCATTTTGCATGGCGTACAGTAAAAGAAATTTTTCTCACTCCGTATGGACGATACCTTTGAAATGCTTCTTCAAAAATGGGTAGGAGAAAAAGTGGTATTAGAGGAATCTGCAAAAAAAATGCGGACCGATTGGAATGCACAAAAAGCCGAGCAAGCCGGAAACCGCTGGACGATTGCCATTTCTACTATTGGAGCCCTACTTTTGGGCATTGCTGCTATTTCGTTTGTAGCGGTGAATTGGGAAACACTCCATCGATTCACAAAAATAGCACTCTTTGTGTGTGCGACTTTTGCGAGTTTTGGAGGAGGCGTATTTTTACAAGAAATACAAAAAGAATACCCAAAAACCGGAGCATCACTACTTTTCCTCTCGGCTCTTCTTTTTGGAGGAACGCTTGCCCTGGTTTCTCAAGTATACCAACTGGGAGGAGATGCTTGGACACTTTTAGCGCTGTGGACGGCAGGGATCCTCCCCATTGCATATCTTTTTTCCTCTCTTGCTGTTCTGCGTCTTGCGCTTTTTACGGGAATATCAGCGCTTCTTTTATATCTTTCTGGGGGAGACTCACTGGGGATTGAAGATCTTTTTGGATCACTTTTTGAATCATTCTCCCAGTTCCCAACGCTTCTTATCGTGGGAACACTCTTCTTTGCTTTGGGGTCCATTCACCTTTTAACAGACCGTTTTGCAGCAATGGGAAAAGTATTGCGCCTTTTGGGAATTAAGATTTTTCTCTTTTTCCTCTTCTGGTTGAGTTTTTTAGATATCTCCAAAGAAATTTTTGATGAAATGAACAATGTGATCAGTAATTCAGACGCTTTTTTTTGGAAAAATCTTTTCTTGGCAACCCTTTCGGCAGCAATGGGATCGTATTTTTTCCTCCAAAAATCTCGGCCTCTTTCTGAAGTTTTCGGATTTATCCTGGCTCTTATAACAGGAGTTTGCGCGCTTTTAGTGTTTGATTATGGCGCATTTTTTCTCTTTACCATTTGGGCAAATATATTGTTTATTTTTACCATTGGCGCACTTTTAAAAGAGGGATACCAGGCACGAAACCTGGAGGCGGTGAACTTTGCTACCTTTGGCATTGGAATATTTTTGTTCGGCAAATATATCGATCTCTTTTTTGATGTATTTGACACGACCCTGTTTTTCTTTGTGGGCGGAATTGTTTTAGTAGCGGGTGGAATATTTTTAGAACGAAAGAGGAGGGTTATTACGGCCTCTTTTTCTGCAGTATAAATTTCTTTTTTTATATGAATACTCTTCCAAAATGGCTCTGGTATGGAATTATCCCTGCGCTTTGGGCAATTGTCTTTGCATTTGCGATTTTTCCCAACGAACAGCAGATTTCTGTTCCATCCGAATATCCGCATATTATCCTCAAAAATGTGCAACCGGTAGACCCGAGAGACCTTTTAAGGGGTGATTTTGTAGCCTTACAGTACGAGTTTACGCGTCCATGGATTGGGGAATTTATCCCTACGGATCCTGAATTATTCAACATTGCTACTGGAGAAGTCCCTCGAGGGACCCCAGAACTCAAAAAAAGGCAAGAAATCCTTACGGCCCTCAGTAGCCAAATACAGGAGAAATCGGCAAAAACGCCCGTTTATCTTCTCTTTTCGGTGAATGATAAAAAGGAAGCAACCCTGACAGGATTTTCTTTTGAAAAGCCCTCCACTGGCGTTTTTATTGCCGGAGAAGTACGAGGAAATAATCCCGGAAATAAAGAGATCCGAGTGGGAATCGAGCGGTTTTTTGTGCCTGCCGGAAAAGGCTGGGAAATAGAACGCATTGAAAGAGAAGGGAATCTTTCGGCAGAAATTGCCCTAGACTCCCAAACCGGAAAAGCGATAATAGTTGATTTATGGCAAGAAAAAGAAAAAATTGATACCACAACAATAAATGCGGAAAATAGGGGATGGTAATATTCGCGCCATTCGTGTTTTTCTTTTGTATTGCATCTTCGCAAAATAAACTCCTACAATGATATTGTTTTCTGTACGAAAGATTTTTAATGAGATTTTAAAACGATATATGCAAAAAAATATTGGAAAGAGTGGAAGATTGGCACGCCTTGCGCTCGCTCTTGCTCTCGGTATAGGAGTCTTTTTTACCGATTCGATAATAGTACAAATAGGGCTCGCTTCGTTCTCTATCTTTGTTTTGTATGAAGCACTGGTAGGATGGTGCGCATGGTATGCAATTATTGGCAAAAATACCTGCCCAATCCCCTTTCAAAATACCGCTCAGCAACAAAAAAAGAAAATCATCATTATCGGCGCGGGTCCTGGTGGGCTGTCCGCTGGAATGATTTTAGCTCATCGCGGGTATGATGTTGAAATATTTGAACGCCATGATGAAGTGGGTGGGCGAAATGCCCCCATCCGTATTAACGGGTACACATTTGATGTGAGACCAACTTTCGTCATGTTACCACAAGTATTTGCCGATATATTTTCTCTTGCTGGACGGGATTATTACCGAGAATTAGATATTATTCCTTTGGAAACACTGTATCGTCTGAGATATTCTGATGGTCGTGATTTTTTCGTTCACGCTGAAAAATCTGCTCTCAAAAAAGAATTTGACCGTGTTTTTCCTCATGAATGGTCGGGCTATGAGCGCTGGTTTGCATTTCATCAAAAAAAACATGAGAGAGTCATTGATTGCTTAGGGATGCCATATCAAACCTGGTGGAGTTATTTTAATCTCAAAATATTAAGGGCTTTGCCATATCTTCAAGTCCACCGTTCGGTAATGTCTGTGCTGGGTGATTATTTCCAGAGTGAGGATTTGAAAATGTCTATGGCCTTTCAGGCAAAATATCTGGGGATGTCTCCATGGCATTGTCCGGGAACTTTCACTATCTTGCCCTTCATGGAGCACAAATTTGGCATTTCCCACTACCGCGGCGGGGTGAATCAACTTTCTCAAGTTATGGCCCGTATTTTTCAGGAAGAAGGCGGGAAGATTCACCTCTCTACAGAAGCGAAGCAGATCATCATTAACGACCATAAAGCCGTGGGCGTAGAGTTGCAGGATGGGAGAACGGTGATGGCTGATGAAGTCATTATGAATGCTGATTTTGCGGACGGGATGCAGAGGCTTATTCCAGAGGTCAGTCGCCCCTCTTATACAGACGAAAAATTAGCCCAAAAAGAATATTCGTGTTCTACCTTTATGCTGTACCTGGGAGTAGATAAAAAATATGACATTCCTCATCATAATATTTTCTTTGGTGCAGAATACAAAAAAAACTTAGAGGAAATTTCTGACGCCAAAGTGTTACCTCAAGATCCTGCTTTTTATATCCAGAATGCCTGTATCACCGATTCTTCTTTGGCTCCAGAGGGAAAAAGCACCATCTATGTTTTAGTGCCAGTGCCCAATAAAGAAGCCAATATTGATTGGACAGTAGAGAAAGAAAAATACCGCGATTTAATTATTCAAAAGATTGAACAGCGCACAGAATTAAAAGATATTAGCAAGCATATCGAAGTAGAGCGCATTATTACGCCTGATGATTGGAAGAATGATATGTATGTGTACCGGGGAGCAGTTTTTAATCTGGCGCATACTTTACAACAGATGCTCTACTTGCGCCCCCATAATAAATATGACGATATTGATAATTTTTATATAGTGGGAGGAGGAACCCATCCGGGGAGTGGTTTGCCCACTATTCTCGAATCAGGTCGCATTGCTGCCGATCTTATTTCAAAAAAAATATGAATATTTTTCAATCCCTCTCCCTTATTTACGAATTATATTTTAAAAAAGGATTACCAGACCTTGATAAGATCCAATCTTGGGGGTTATTGGCGGTAAAAATCGGTCAAATTCATGCCCTACGCCTAGATTTTTTATCACCAGAAAAATGCCAACATCTCTCCACTTTATATCGTAAAAATACTCCTATTTCGGTTGAAGACATAAATATTTTGATCGATAAAGAGGGGGGAGATGCGTTCAGAGAAAATTTCTCTTACATTAATGATAAACCACTTGCAACCGCGTCGGTTGGACAAGTGTATAGGGCAACGCTTAAAAATGGGGAGTTTGTTGTTGTGAAATTTATAAAGGCAAATTTTAAAGAGCATTTTGAGAGAGATGTGAATCGAATCAAAAAATTTTTTAGGATTGTCCTCTTTCTGTATCCGAAGTTAAAAAAAGTTGGAAATCCTGTTGGTATTTTGGAGGATGTAGAACGGTACACCCTTGCTGAATTAGATATGCGCAATGAAATTAAAGGAGGAGAAATGCTAAAAAATATTGCCCAAGAGTATAGCGAAAAATTTGATCTTTCTCTGCTTTCGTTTCAGAAACTATACCCGAATTTGACGAGCGAGAATGTTATGGTTTCTGGGTTTATTAACGCTCCAAGTGTGGATGAATTATTGTCTCAGGGCTTGTTTACATACCAAGACATGCTTAATTTATTTTTTATTCAGGGGTTTTATATTTTTATTGCCGGGAAATTTCATGGAGATATTCATCCGGGAAATGTTTTGTACGATGGAAAACAATTCTTTTTTGTTGATACGGCGTTTATTGGAGAAGTGGGAGACAGAATTCGGAAAGGATTATTCTTTTTCTTTGAGGCGCTTTCGCATTATGATTATCCAGAATGTGCGAAATGGCTCAATGAAATGGCAGAAAAGCGTATTGAAGGAAAAACCTTCGACGATTTTACAAAAGATTTTATAGATCTGTATCAGGACTATACGGGCAGTACCGTCAGCCAGGTGTCGCTGACGCAGCAAATGATGCTGACCATTAAACTAGGGGTAAATGCCGGCATGGAATTTGAGCAGGGAATATTCTCTATCATTCGCAGTCTTATGTACCTGGACGGAATGGTTTTAAAATGCAATCCAAACGCAGTTCTTGTTCAGGATATGCGTCCATTTATTGATGCGTATAAAAGCGCTGTTTAGTAGCTAAACCTAGATTTTAATTCGAAGTGCAACAGAGTGAATTAAAATGAGGAGGAGTT
>JBAXIU010000050.1:0-9407 GCA_037138215.1 Candidatus Peregrinibacteria bacterium
CTTATGTTCGCTCTCTATTGTTTCCCCTGTTGCACTTCGAATTGAAACTTAGGTCCCGTATTATACGGAACATTTCTGGGGCCAATAACATCACTTTTAATTCTCAGATTATCCATCTCCCCATCAACTTTTGGGCTGGGAGGCACAGATGAAGAGGTTTTGGAATCGAGCTTTTTGTTGATATGATCACTTCCTCCTTCTACTTTTTCTTCAAATCGTGATTGAGCGTTAAAACCAGTGGGGGTTGTAACAGGTTTTTGGCTTTTTGCAGCATCTTTATCATCTCCAAAAGGGTTAAAATCTCCCCACTCCAAAAACACTCTCCTCCGTTCTAAAAACGGAGTTGCAAAATTTTGCCGAGAAAAAAGAGAAAAAGTGCGCAAAGATTTTTTTGGTGAATATGTTTTTGTTGAAATTCCTAATTCCTAATTCCTAATTCCTAATTCCTAATTTCCCCCTCTCCTCTTCCTCCGCTTTTTTATACATCTGCCGAACACACGCCTGGGTTTGCAAATTTACAGAGCGTTCATACGCAGATATTGCCAACCTCGCTTTTTGATGATTGCGTGCGATTTCGGCTTGTTCTTGCTGTAATTTTTCCAAAAGATCCGCCTGCCCAGCATGGGGCAAATGCAACGCCCGTTCCACAAACTTTTCAATCTGTACCGGATTCAGCTTTTTTTGCAGCGTATACGAGTTTTTAATAGCGTCCTCTAGCGGTTGGTTGGCAATAGTAAACACGGTAAAAATTTATAAAATTATCATGCTATAGTACCCAAAAAAAAGAAAAATAGCAAGATGCACACGCTTTTTGGTATGCTATTTTTGATTTTATTTTTGAACCATGCCAAAAACCGAAGAAATTTCTGCCGATGAAGTAGAAGTAGTACCACAAGGAGAGGAAGAAGAAGTATTAAAAATTCAAAAGATCCGCGTTTCAGGCGATGACGAAACGCTAAAAAATCCACTGGAACAATTTGCTGCTACAATGGAAGAACTGAAAAAAATTAAACCGTATGGGTTTATTTCTCTTATTGTTGGGCTTCTCGGAATTTTCACCCTCTCCAAAATTTTTTGCCCACTTGCTATGGCGTTAGGAGCCATAGACCTTTGGCAAGGCAGTGAGTTTACCAAAAAAATTGCCATTGCCGGCATTATTTTAGGAATTTTAGGGCTCTTAAATACACTGTAACAGTGCCTTGTCACCCCTGCGAAGGCAGGGGTCCAGTAATACAAAACACTCTTTTGAACAATTTTTGGGGGTTAAAACAAAAACCGAAAAAACTTTTCAAACCTCGGAGAAGATTTTGAGAACTGATCAATAAGTTTTACAATCGCAAAACAAAGTATAGTGATATGCATCACTAACAAAACGCTCCACACAGACGAGTCAAACACGACTTGAGGCATTAAAAATTCTACCC
Organism: Candidatus Peregrinibacteria bacterium; assembly: GCA_037138215.1. Classification (GTDB taxonomy): domain Bacteria; phylum Patescibacteriota; class Gracilibacteria; order CAIRYL01; family CAIRYL01; genus CAIRYL01. Next base: position 1,425 of record JBAXIU010000050.1, read on the forward strand.
CCTGAATGACGAGAATATGGAAGAGATATAAAAACAGCGAAAATATTCCCAAAGGTTCAAAAAAACGACGAATTAATGGTCTGGGCGTATTTACTCGTGTGTTAAAAATATTCGGGAGCCCTAAAAACATTCCTAAGATAATGGCTACCTGAAAAGTCCAAAATGAAAAAACAGACAAGAAAAAACCGTCATCCAAATATGCACTCCCCACAAAAAGGGAGAAGATAAGCCCCAGCATTACCAGATTTGCTTTGGGAAAAAGTTTGGGAAAGGATTTTCGCAAGGAATCCAAAGAAGATTCTCTCCCAAAAAAAAAGCCCAGCATTCCTAAAATAAGGAATTGGAGATTATAGGAATAAAAAATGCCATCCATGCGAAAAATATCAACGGTGAGGAGAAATAAAATACCCCAAAGAATTCCGAGAGAAGAAGGAATGCGCGCCAAAACAGGGGCAAGTAACATAGTAAGAGCAATGGGGACCAAAATTTCAAAAGAAGAAGAGGTCTGATCTCCCCAGAAAAAATCTTCGGGAAAATGCACAAATGAGCCTTTTTTGATCACTACAACAATAAAAAGGTTCGCAATAATAAATATCCCCAAAAGCTGAATAGCCCGGCGTACAAAATACCAGGCTGATTTTTTCTCCCACAATACTTCTCCCGCTACCAATCCAGAAAAAAATACAAACCCCGCAGGAATCCATAAAAAAAACCGTTCTACAAAAGCAGCATGAGCATCAAACGCATAAAAAACATGGGCAAAAATCATTCCCAACATGAGGATGCCACGAAAAAAATCGTATGAAAAAAGGCGTTTTGTGGGAGTCATTAAAAAATCTCAAAAAAACGGCAAGATTGTGCCAGAATATCAATTATTTCTCAAGAGTTATTCAAATTCTGACCTCTCGTACGCCCGAAGAGTATTAGTAATGAGGCTGGCCACCGTCATGGGTCCTACTCCTCCCGGAACCGGCGTTATAAAAGATGCTTTTTGAGAAACAGTCTCAAAATCGGTGTCCCCACAAAGCATTCCATCATCATTCCGATGAATACCAACATCTATCACCACCGCTCCGTCTTTTACCATTCCACCCGTTACCATTTTTTTCTTCCCCGTTGCCACCACCAAAATATCTGCCTTTTGCGTAAAATCTGCCATGTTTGCTGTTTTGGAGTGGCACACGGTTACCGTGGCATTGCGATTTAACAGCATTATGGCAACGGCTTTCCCCACATTGTTAGACCGTCCCACCACCACTGCATTTTTTCCAGCAATTTCAACGCCATTTTTTTCCAAAAGCATAATAATCCCGGCTGGTGTTGCGGGGGGTAAAAACTCGGTTTCTTTTGAAAGATACACATTCCCCAAGTTTACCGGATGAAACCCATCCACATCTTTTTGGGGATCTATCGCCATAATAACTTTTTCGGGAGCAATATGAGCGGGAAGAGGAAGCTGCACAATAATTCCGGTTACGCTTTTATCGGCATTCAGCTGCGCAATAGTTTTTAAAACCTCATCTTCAGAAACGGTTGCAGGAAAACGAATACTTTGAGAAAGGATTCCTGCTTTCACGCATGATTTTTCTTTATTCCCCACATACACTCTCGATGCGGGATCTTCCCCCACGAGAATAACCACCAATTTTGGAGGATTTTGTGCATATTTTTCACGGACCGTCTCCGAAATTTCGGCGTATATTTTTTCCGCCAGGGCTTTTCCGTCAAGAATTTTTAGAGCCATAAAAAAAGGAGAAAAATTTCAGCTAGACCATTGATTCATACTCTACCCTCTACCGATACACCTTCATTTTGTGGAGTGGTAACATATCCACCTCTTTAGTGCCGTTGTCGCCACCATCATTTAAAAACATATCCGCGAGCTCGGTAATACTCCCGGCCCCCATAATGATGATCACATCCCCTTTCCATGCCTCTTCTTTTAAAATTTCCAGAGTGTTTTGAAAATTTTCCGTATGGCGAACTCGTTTTTTATAAAATGTCTCTGTACGGCTTTGGGTTCCCCTTCCCCACACATTGCTCCGTTTTTTTTCCGCAATTACCATAAAATCGGATACTTTTCTGGTAAATTCCTCTGCCGTAATTCGTTTTTTATCGTTTTCTGAATCACGAGACGCGTAAATATTGGGAATAAGTACTTCGTCCGCTTCTTCAAAACTCTCCGAAAATTCTTCCAGAAAATCTGCGGTACGAGAATACTGGTGTGGCTGAAACACCACCCATAATTTTTTTCGCTTATCATTGCGAACCATATTTCGGGCAGCAATAAGGGTTTTTTTTACCGCTGTAGGGTGATGAGCATAATCTTCAATGACCAAAATATTATTCTTTTCTCCCCGTCGCTCAAACCGCCGAGAAAGACCAGAAAACTGCTCTAGCGTATTGATGGTGATTTCTTCTGGAATTTTTAATTTTTCTGCAAATGCGAGCACTTTGGAAGCATTTTCTCTTTGGTGCTCTCCTTCTAGTTTTAAATGGGGAACCTGATCCAAAAATTCTTGGGCATCACTCCGGCGAGGATAAAAATTAGGGGGAAGAATTTTAATAAGCCCCAAATCACTATGATCCGAAACAAAAAGCCCAAATTGTGGAAGTTTTGCCAAAAGCTTTTGGAATGCTGCAAAATAATTTTCTTCCGTTTTAAAATAGTCCAAATGTTCTGGTTCTACATTGGTAAGAATAACGGCGTATGGAGAAAAATTAAGGAATGATTCTCGGTATTCACACGCCTCCACAACAAAATATTTTTTCAGCGCATCAGGATCACTATTCGCTCGTAAAAAGTTTTTTCCACCCCATTCGTGTACATTTGCTCCTACCAAAGCCGTAATATCTAGCCCCGCATCGCGCATAACACTGGCAACCATAGCCGTAGTAGAACTTTTTCCGTGCGTTCCGGCAATGCAAACCGTTAAATATCCTTTGGTAATTTCTCCTAGTTTTTCAAAATATTTTTTTTGCGGAATTTCTTTTAATTCTGCTGCAATGCGTTCGGGATGATCTTCTGGAATTGCTTCGGAATAAATAAACTCCTCAAAAGGATGAAGTAAAATATTCTCAGCCGATTGGTGACGAAAAACAGTCGCACCTTCTTTCTCTAAAGCGCTGAGAATAGACGAATCATGGGAGTCACTCCCAAAAACACTATACCCTTCCGAGAGGAAAAACCGTGCCAAAGCACTCATTCCGCTTCCTCCTATTCCACACAAAAACACATTTTTCGCCATAGTAAACGGGAGATAAATTTCTTGCGATGGGTATTGTGACACGAATTTTTTTCTTTTTCAATTCTCACCGAGAAATGTAATACTAACGAACGACTTTTACCCCTTTTTTATGTTTGATAAAGTGAAAGATTTGTACAACCTCCAAAAGCAAGCGAAGCAAGTCAAAAAAGAACTCGCAGCGATTCATATTGAAGCAGAAGTAGACGGTGTAGTGGCAGTAGTAAGCGCCGAACAAGAGATTATATCCATTACAATTCCTGATGAATTATTAGCCGTAGAGAAGAAAACGCGCCTTACAAAGGCCATTATAGAGGCAACCAAAAAAGCAACCAAAAAAGCCCAAGAAATTGCCGCAGAAAAAATGAAAGGGATTATGGGGGGAATGGGATTTCCAGGAATGTAAGTTTTACAAAAAGCACTCCACTTCGTGGAGTGCTTTTTGTATTTTCGGGATCTATATCGATAGAATCAGGAAATAGATAATAATAAACAATAAAATAAGCGTGAGGAAGTCTATAAAATTACTCTTGTGGAGGGAGTTCAATATAATCTTTTGGAGCTTCCACTACAACGCTCTTAACAGGTTTTACTGTAATATCAATATTTACGGTCATCTCTTTTATACCCAAATCTTTTATATCTTTAACACTCCACAAGAGAGATACTTTCTCCGTAACCTTTTTCTCAGTATTAACCGTTATTTTTACCGTAGGATTGACCCCCTTCAGTAAGCGTTTTGTTCGTAAGATGTCTTTTTTTGAGAGATTCTCATCATTCATAATCTTTATAAAAACATCTTTGTTCAGGGAAATAGTATATACCACTTTTCCATTTGATTCTGGGGATTTTTCTACCAGAAACATCTCTCCTGTTTGCATTGCATTTACTAATGCATCAGCAATTTTTTGAGATCCACCAGCTGAAATAAATCCATCTTTAAATCCTGCGATAAGCACAGCCATCATCTCTTCCGAAGAGGTTTTATTATCCCATATTTCTTGCGTATTCATACCTTTCAAATGCAACCACTTGCCAAGAACAGAGGATAAAACCAGATCGGCCTCAGGATTCCTCTCTTTTGTGGTGTATTGAAGAGACTGAATGAGTGCAAAAGCTTTTTCTTGAATAACTCGCAGTTCTACTGTTCCTTTTGCAGAGATTTTTTTTCCATTCACTATTCCAGAAAGAGAGAATTTTCCTTTCTCTTGAAGAAGCTTATTCTCTATATCTTGAAGCGCATTAATAGAGAGTTTTCCGTTCCCACTCACTTCATCTGTTTCTATTTTTGCTTTTATGTCTATTTTTCCTGCTACTTTTGTGCTGGTGTCATCTTGGTCGTACGCCCCGATTTCTTGAAAAAGTTCAGCGGAAGAAGCTGCCTGAGCGGAGAGATCACCCGTAAGAACCAACCCCATTACCAATGCCAATGGGAGCAAAAAAGAAAAGAATTTCTGCATAAAAAAATAAAAAAAGTAGAACGAGTATGCCAGAAAATTTTTCTTAAAAAAATAGCATTTTCAGCATTATAAAAAGAAGGTACAGTCATTTTTGTGCACTTTTACGCACTTATACTTCTTTATTTTTCCTTATGTTCTCTCAAAAAACCTTTTCCAATGGTCTTCGGCTCATCACCTCTGCCTCCGAAGGAACCCAGTCTCTTACCCTTCTTATTTTAGTAGGAGCAGGATCTCGATACGAATCCGAAAAAGAACGAGGAATTGCGCATTTCTTGGAACATATGTTTTTTAAGGGTGCTGAAAAATTTAAAAATGCCCAAGAGGTCGCCCAGGCGATTGACGGAGTGGGAGGAGATTTTAATGCTTTTACTGGAAAAGAGTACGCAGGATACTATGTAAAGGTTGCAGCAGAAAAAAAAGAAATCGCTTTTGAAGTGCTTTCGGATATGCTGTTGCACTCCCGATTTGATCCAGAAGAAATTGAGAAAGAACGGGGTGTTATTTTGGAAGAACTCAATATGTACGAGGATATGCCAACTTATAAAATTGGATGGGATTTTGAGGAACTCCTCTTTGACGGACACCCCATGGCGTGGGACCAAATTGGGACAAAAGAGGTCATTAAAAGTGTAACTCAGGAAGATTTTAAACGATATAAACGCGATCTCTACACGCCAGAAAATACAGTTATTATTGCCAGTGGGAATATTTTTCCAGCCCAAGCAGAAGCGCTCACCGCACAATATTTCTGTTTCCCAGAAGAGAAAAAATCACGGACCGTGTCTCCATTCTCTTGGAATATTCCCAAAAATCCTCTCTTTATTCGGGAGAAAAAAACCGAACAAGCACATTTGGTAATAGGATTTCCCAGCATTGCACATGACGACCCCCGAAAATATGCCGAAAGTATTTTAGCCATTCTTTTGGGAGGAAATATGAGTTCGCGAATGTTCCTAAATATTCGGGAAGCACGAGGACTGTGTTATTCCATTTCTACCAGCACAGACCGATATTCCGATTGTGGAATTTTCTCTACTCGGGCGGGCGTAGATATTACCCGCACCGAAGAAGCCGTTTCTGCCATTATTGCGGAGTATGAAAAATTAAGAATAGAAGCCCCTTTAGCAGATGAGATAGAACGGGCTAAAAATTATTTAAAGGGAAAAATTACCCTGAGAATGGAAGACAGCGAAGAAGTGGCAAGTTTCCTCGGAACCCAAAGCCTCTTGCTCAACGAAGTGGAAACGATAGATGAATATTTTGCCAAAATCGACGCGGTTACCAGCGAAGAAATTTTTGCTCTTTCTCAAGAGATTTTTGCTCCTGAGAAGCGGGCAATGGCAATGATAGGACCATTTTCTGATCAAGAAGCTATTTTTAAAAAACTCTTACAGGGAAATTTATAAAATTTCTCTACTTCTTTGTGTAACAGGGGGTCATGACCCCCTGTTAAAAAGTATACATTCCTTAAAAAATCTTTTACCGGGGGAGTTTTTTAAAAGACTCTTTTGCGGCGCTAAAGAACGATTCATTATCTCGTGCGGTAAGTTTTTTATCTGGCGTAATTCCGACACCATGAACAATATTTCCATTGGGGGTCCGAAATTCTTCTACCGTGAGTTTTAGCGTTGATCCATCTGCAAAGGGAATAAGATTTTGGGCAACGCCTTTTCCAAAACTCTGTTGTCCGATAATTTCTCCTCTTTTGGCATCTTGAATGGCTCCTGAAAAAATTTCTGAGGCAGATGCGGAATATTCGTTTTGAAAGACGACCAATGGGATTTTTGTATAATTCCCACTTCCTACCACTTTTTCGGAAGATTCATAGCCATGAGAAAGGGTCGTAATCCCCACTGTATTAGCGGGCAACACCTCCCCCAACATCCCCAATGCCGTATCCATAAGTCCTCCGGGATTTTCTCGAAGATCAATAATCATCCCCATGGTATTATCCGTAATTTTTGTTTTTAAAATGTCTTGAAATTTTGAGAGCGTTTCATACCCAAAGCTATTGATATGAATCCACAGAATATTTTCTTTCGTTTCGGACCAAATATTTTCTTCTGGCGTAAAGGTAATTTTTTCACGAGGAACAGAAAAATTCTTTTCCACCCCATCTCTCGTAATAGTAATAGATACAGAAGTGCCCGTTTTTCCTTTAATTTTTGAAGTGATAAGCTCAATGGATTCACCAGCAATATTTTGCCCTTCTATCGCCGTAATCATATCTCCAGATTGAAGTCCTTGTCTCTCAGCAGGCGTATTGGGAAATACCTTTAAAATAATAATATTTTTGTTCTTATCCATGCTCAACATAACGCCAATACCACTAAATTCATAATCCGCCCCCTCACTTTTCCCATCAAGAGCTTTGGTGAAGGAGTCATTCTCTTCTTTCGTAAAGTAAGTCGTGTACGGGTCATCCAGGGTATACAAATATCCCCGAATTGCTTCTTCTTCGCCTTTTTTGGCATTTATTCTTTCGGGGTACAAAAAGTTATTTTGTACCAGTTCCGTTACGCGATTGAGTTTTGGAAAAGAAGTGGCTCCAGTAGTGGAACTTTGAGATTTTATAACGGCAGCAGTATAGAGCATTTCTGCGGCTTCTTGTTGGGTTATTTTTGCAGAGGAAGAAACTTTGCCCGTTATTGATTCAGGAATAAGCCCGAGCTCTTCAGCCTGTAAAAGAAGAGATCGTTGTCCTACATTTTTCGGCAAACCGGTTCCCTCTTTTGGCGTGTCAAATACAGGAGTAACGGGAAATCCTTCTACCGCAAAGAGAATTTCAAGGGCTTCCAATCGTGTAATTTTCTTATTTTCTTTAAAAGTCTTTCCAAAATCTTTTAGCGCCCCCATTTCCGAAGCAGTGGAAACATAGGGGAAAAGCGAGTCCTTTTCATCAATATCCGTAAAATTTTCTTTTCCACTGGTTTCACCGGAAAATCCTGAATTTTTTAGTGCCCATACCACAAACTCTCCGCGAGTAATAAGAGCCTGGGGTTTAAAGGGATAATGTTCCGAAATAATATTTTTTACCTGCAAATATTTCACCGCATCGCTTTCGGCAGTGCTGGTATCGGCAAAAACCACGGTATGCGCAAACACAAAAAATACGATACTAATGCTGATAAAAAGCCTTTTAAGAGAGTACATACGAAAAAAAGAAGTAGGAAAAGTATAGCGTAAGAAGAGAAAAAAGGACAAATAAAAAAACACCAAAAAAGGGGTATTCTCTAAAAGGGTGTGCTAGAAAAGTAAAAAAAGTGGAAATGAGGGAA
>JBAXIU010000051.1:0-9363 GCA_037138215.1 Candidatus Peregrinibacteria bacterium
AAACTCCTCCTCATTTTAATTCACTCTGTTGCACTTCGAATTAAAATCTAGGCTTTAAGAGTCAATCTCAAAACCCTCTTTACTTCTTCTTCGAAGCGACGAGAACAAATCGAAATAGAGGAGAACGAACGCAATAACGCTGAACGCCAAGCTGTAAAAAATCATTATGAACCACTTGAGGCTCAACGCGCAAAAGAAAGAGAAAAAAACGGACCACTCCCAATTCGATTAAATATTAATGCTCCCCATGGAAGAGAATATTTATTAGCACAGGGAAAAGCAAATATGGAAAAACTAAGACAAGGTGGATAAATAATTCTCATCCAATTGTTTGGCATCTCCCAAAAAATTCACTCAACCTTTTGCTGGCCTTACTCTCCTGAGTCCGCCCTTTAGCAAATACTGTCACACCCTAAAAAATACGGTTCAACTCTGGAGAATCAGCGCCAGGCGGAATAACTAATTCCTCTACGGGCACGATAAATCGCGCCCCTACGCTAAAATATTTTCCAATTTTTCTTCTCCTGCTACAAATACCTGCACCGGTTTTCCAAAAAATTCCATGCCTTCAAAAACGCAGTTTTTTCCTTTGGTCTGCATTTCGCTTACCCGAGCGGTCCACTGTACTTCTAAATCAAATACCGCAATGTCGGCAACAGCGCCTTTACTAAGAGTTCCTCGGTCAATTTTTATTACTTTCGCAGGGTTTATCGTCATTTTTTCTACTAACTGGGAAAGGGTGAGATGTCCTGGTTTTACGAGATGGGTGTATCCGGCTGCAAAACTGGTTTCCAGTCCTACTCCACCCCAAGTGGACTCCACAAACGATCGGAGTTTTTCGGAGTGGAGATGTGGCGCGTGATCGGTAGAAATAATAGCAATAATATTTTTTTTCAGTCCATCTATAATGGCTTGGCGATGATCTTCTGACCGAATTGGGGGGTACATTTTTGCAAAGGTGTTGTATCCGCTACAAATCTCATCGGTAAGGCAAAAGTATTGTGGACAAGTTTCGGCAGTTACTTTTACTCCTCGTTTTTGGAACATCTCAATAAGCGTGACGGAAGTTTTGGTGGAATTATGGAGCAGGTGCAGCTGGCATCCTGTTTTTTCCGCTAAAAGGAGGTTCTTAAAAACTGCCATATCTTCCGCTTCGGCAGAAATTCCTGGAAGCGCGAGCCGGGTAGAAACGGCTCCTTCGTGCATTACTCCGTCGCCAGAAAGTTTTTCATTTTGACAGTGGCTCATGAGTACGAGTCCGTGAGTTTTGGCATATAACATCGCTTTTTCCAACAGTCCTTCATCTTGTACATCCACTCCATCGTCGGTTACTGCTACAATTCCGGAATTTTTCATTTCCCACATTTCACTGAGTGTTTCACCTTTTTGCCCTTTTGTAATGGCTCCTGCGGGGTAGAGGTTTGCCAGGTTCAAATCTTTTGCGCGTTTAATTTGGAATTCTACAGCGGTTTGTGAGTCGGTAATGGGCGTGGTATTCGGCATAGAAACGACAGAGGTAATTCCTCCACAGAGTGCTGATTTTAATCCGGTTTCTATGGTTTCTTTGTCTTCTCGTCCTGGTTCTCTCAGGTGTACCTGTAAATCAATAAGTCCTGGAGTAATCATTTTTCCGGTAGCGTCTATAATTTGTGCGTCTTGTGGGGGCGTTATTTTCCCTCCCACTTCTGCAATGTATCCGTCTGCAATAAGAATATCTCCAATTTCATCAATGCTATTGGCTGGGTCAATAATTCGTCCGCCAGAAAGAAGAATAGTATGCATAAAATAAGAAACAAATCGCCCCAAACTGTACGACTTTTTTGGGGTGTTCACAAATAAAAAAGATGGAAAAACTTGAATCCATCCTTTTTATTCCGGTATCCTCTTGGTCATGAAATTTGCGTTTAAAACCCTTGGCTGTAAGATGAACTGGCTGGATTCAGCGCGCATTACCGCTGGGCTCCAATCGGCTGGGCATATTTTTGTGGATGATGAGGAATCGGCGGATATTGTTTTTATCAATTCTTGTACGGTAACTGCACGGGCTGACCGGCAGAGCCGCCAAGAGGCGTTTAAAGCCGAACGCATTGCGGGGCAAGTGGCAGTTTTTGGTTGTGGGGTTCGAGTGGACGGCGAAAAATGGAAAACTAATTTTTCCAATGCACTTCTGTTTTTAGGTGAAAAAGAGATTTTTGAACATTTTGGAGTGGAAGCAGATGAAATTCCATCGCCCATATCCGACCGCACTCGTATTCCCATTGCCATTCAAACGGGATGCGATAACGCTTGCACCTTTTGTATTACCCGTATTGCACGCGGACGCACAGAATCCTTTCCTCTTTCCAATATTCTCTTCCAAATTAATCGTGCGGCTCATTCCGGCGCAAAAGAAATAATTCTTACGGGAATACAGCTTGCCAGTTGGGGATGCGATGATTCCTTAAAAAATCCTCAAGATTCCCGTCTTCCGGAGCTTTTACAGGAAATTCTGGAAAAAACAGAAATTCCTCGTATTCGCCTCAGTTCTTTGGGACCGCAATTTTTAACGCCCGCATTTTTTGAAGTTTTTAAAAATCCTAGAATTTGCGATCATCTCCATCTTTCTGTCCAAAGCGGATCGCCAGAAATTTTAAAAAAAATGAACCGCGGACACGGGCGAGAAGAAATTTTGGAAATCGCCAAAAATGCCCGTTTTGTGCGCCCAGATACGGCGTTTACGGCGGATATTATTGTGGGATTCCCAGGCGAAACGGAAGAAAATTTTTTGGAGACGCTTGATTTAGTGCAAAAAGTGGGGTTTTCTCATCTTCATGTGTTTCCGTTTTCGCCTCGCTCTGGCACGGGTGCTGCAAATTTTCCCCACCAAATTTCTGCGGATACCAAAAAAGAACGCGCTCTTCATCTGCGTACTTTGGGTAGTGTTTTGGCAAAAGACTTTGCGCAAAAAATGGAAGGCAAAACAGTGGAGGTCTTAACGGAACTGGGCGGAAGTGGGCTGAGCACCAATTATCTCCGTTTGCGGGTTCCAGATGCGAAAAGAAATGAAATCATAAAAGTTGTCGTGCGCACGGAAGATATTTTGCCCCACAGTGGGGATTAAAACTGGATCTCTTGAATTTTTAGCGCTACTTCTTCGGCAGAATTGGTGTGCATAAACGCATTCCTCAATTCTTTTGCGCCATCAAATCCTTTGGCGTACCAGCCTAAATGTTTGCGCATGGGAAAAAATGGCGCATCTGGAAAGCATTCCTCATAAATTTGGGAATGGAGAATGGCGGTTTTTAGGCGTTCTTCGGACTCCGGTATTTTTCCCGAAAAAAACCAGGGGTTTCCAAAGAGGGCTCTTCCAATAAGTGCTCCATTGGTTTTTGCTGTTTCACACCGGTTTTTTCCATCTTCTAAATCTGTAATATCTCCATTTCCTAAAAAGAGTGTTTCTTTCCCCGAATCTTTTACGATTTTGGCAATGCGGGCGATAACCTCCCAATTCGCGCTTCCCGTATACATTTGTTTCAGGGTCCGTCCATGCACAGTAAGGGCGTCAATATCCATCTCTAAAAGATTGGGAATCCAGGTCTCAATGCAGCTCTCGCAGGTTCCAATGCGTGTTTTTACCGAAACAGGGAGTCTTTTTCTATTCTCCGAATGAAGGCGCGGGTTAAAAGATGATTGTTCTGTAAGCCCCCCTTGTAAGGAGGGGAGGGGGGTAAGGAAATCGGAATTACCCCCTGTGTCCCCCTTATAAGGGGGATGTTCTTCTCGCCTAGAGGTGCACATTTTTTCAATCGCTGTAATAAGCCTGGGGCGAATGCCCGCTTCTGCCAGAGTGATTCCGTTTGCCCAATCATCTCGTGCTTTTTGTACAGATCTAATAATGGTCTGAGCGTGTTCGGGCGTTTCAATAAGTCCTGCTCCGGCACCGCGCCGTTCTACTTTTTTTGCGGGGCATCCCATGTTTATGTCAATTCCGTCAAATCCCAGGGCGCAAACCATCAGCGCACATTTATAAAACGAATCTTCTTCCGTTCCATAAATCTGCGCCACAATGGGGCGTTCTAACTCTGAATATTGAAAAGCTTTCAGCATACTTACGGCTCCTCGCGCCAGTCCTTCCACATTTACAAATTCCGTAAAACTCACACTTGCCGGATGAGTGTGAGCAATGAGGCGTCGAAACGCAGCGTCGGTAATGCCATCCATGGGGGAAAGGCCAAAAATGGGCTGGGGGAGGGATTTCCAGAAGGACATAGGAATTTACGCTGGCAATGTTCCGCTCATTCCTTGGAGTGCTTCAATTCGCTCTTGTACTGGAGGATGAGAGGAAAAAAGCCCACTGAGGGAGTCAAAAAAAGAAGATTTCGTTTCCAACGGGTCTGCGATACACATGGCTGCAATACTCCGTTTTCCGTCTAATATTTCTACTCGCGCATCGGTAGAGATTTTTTGCAGTGCAGAAATGAGTGCAGTAGGGTTTCTGGTAAGGTTGGCAGACTGTGCATCTGCCATTAGTTCTCGTTTTCGAGAGATTCCCATCTGCACAAAAATGGCGCCTAAAAAGGAAATGAGCCATATTACTACTGCGGCAGCAATCATTACAAAAATAATTTGTCCGCTGTCTTTTTTCTCATCTCCGTTAGAAAAGGCGCGAATATTTTGAAAAACCACTCGTAAAATAACTTCTGCCAAGAGTTGAATAATTCCCACCATAGTAACGGCAATAAGCATAATACGAATATCTCGGTGGAGAATATGTCCAAATTCGTGCGCCATAACGGCTTCTAGCTCGTTTTTATCTAACTTTTTTAACAGTCCGGTGGTAATGGCAACGGCAGAATCAGTGGGAGAAAAACCGGTTGCAAAGGCGTTCATGCTCTCATCTTCAATGATATAAATATTGGGGGTGGGGATTCCCGTGCGGATTGCCAAATTTTCTACCGTGCGAAAGAGTTCTGGATTATCCCGTTTCTCTATGGGGTTGGCTCCAGAAAAAGCCAAAATCATGTGTTTCCCAAATGCCAGGGCAATGGTTATCCATACCACTGCTCCAATGGTAAGAAAGGGGATGATAGAGAAGAAAAGATCGCCCGCGTGAAGAGTTGCGAGTCCAAAATCTTGTTGTTGCGCAAAGGCAATGGCAAAAACTGCCAAAAAGGCGATAGACGCAATCATTGCTGGAAAAAGGAGCATCAGCCAAGCGGTTCTCCAGCGGTTTGCCGACAGGGCGGAGTAGAAAGTGGGAGACAAGGGAGAATTAAGAATTAAGAATTAAGAATTAAGAATTAAGAATTAAGAATTAAGAATTAAGAATGTTCCGGCATTGCGAGCTTGCTAAACAATTCATGGGATGACAAATGTCAACGAAATCCTTTTAAAAACTCACCTTTGGAGCCACTGTTGCTGCTTCTTCTACTGCAAAAAATTCTCGTTTTACAAAGGCAAACATTTTCGCAATGAGGTTCGATGGGAACTGCTCAATTTTGGTATTGAGTTCTTGTACATTTTGGTTGTAAAACCGTCGCGCTGCCTGAATTTTGTCTTCTGCGTCTACCAATTCTTGTTGAAGATGCAAAAAGTTTTGGTTTGCTTTCAGGTCTGGGTAGTTTTCGGAAAGGGCAAAAATAGATTTCAGCGCTCCGGAAAGTACATTTTCTGCGGCTGCCATATCTTTCATATTTCCGGTGGCACTGGCATTTACCGCCATATTTCGGGCTTCCGTTACTTTTAAAAGGGTATCTTGTTCATGTGTGGCGTATCCTTTTACTGTTTCTACCAGGTTGGGAATAAGATCATATCGTCGTTTTTGCTGTACTCCCACATCCGAAAAAGCTTCCTCGGATCGGTTTTTAAGGGAAACCAGTCCGTTATATGCGATCATGATATAAACACCAATGACCACCGCGATAATGACGAAAAGAAGAGAAGAGTCCATAAAAAAAAGAGAAAAAGTGAAGATATGGTAGATGAAAAATTTCAAAAAAGGAAGAAAAGTTTTTTGATTCTTGTTTTTTTGCGTACCATACCAAACGATTCTTCCCTGTTTTTTTATGGACATCTCCACCCTTCGCCAGCGCATTGACGCCACCGATAAAAAAATTTTTGAAGCCATTGCAGAGCGCCTCTGCATTGCCGAAGAGGTGGTGCAGTGGAAACGAGAGCGGGGCGTGCCCATTTTTGATGCTCAGCGAGAAAAAGAAATTATTGCGGAAAAAAGAGAGTTAGCGATAAAGCTGGATATTTCACCCGATACCGTGGAGGAAATTTTACGAGCACTGATTGCGGAATCCCATTTTCGGGAAAAACGCGTACTGGCAGATGACAATACTTCTCCCAAAAAAATTCGCAGAAAACCCATTGCTACCACACTCTCGCTTTTAGAAATTTTTAAACGCATTGCAGAGCAAGACGGAGATGTATTTTTTTTAGAATCCCTCGGGGAAGATGAATGGAGCGAATATTCCATGATGGGATTTTTGCCGAAATGTGTTTTTGCTGCTCGTGGAAAAGAAATTTTTAAAGATGGTGTTTCTCTTGGTGAGCATAAAAATCCTTTAGATTGGCTGGAGGAACAATTTTTGCCATATCAAAATCTTATTCCCAGGCATTCTGCCAATGGTTTTGCGGGGGGGCTGGTGGGGTATCTCTCGTTTGAGGCGATAAAATATTGGGAAAAGTTAGATTTGCCGTCTCATCTGGATTTTTATGATTTTGAATACGGACTTTTTTTAGATGCTTTGGTATATAACCGTAAGACCGAAACGCTGGAATACCTGTTCTTAGATGAAGATCGGAGCAAAATGATAGAAGAATTTCTGCAATTTTCTCCTCAACCTCTTCAAAAATTTTCTGGAAAAGAAAACGGTTCCAATTTTTCGGATGCTCAATTGGAAGAAACCATTGCGGATTGTAAAAAAGAAATTGTTGCCGGAAATGTTTTTCAAATCGTTCCTTCTCGGCGGTTTTCCTACACTTGTTCTGGCGATCCTATAGATTTGTATATTAGCCTGAGGGAAACCAATCCGTCTCCCAATATGTTTTTTCTCAGATTTGCCGATCGGCATCTGGTGGGCTCTTCTCCAGAAATGGTGGGAAAAGTCATGGGAAAGCGCATAGAAACATATCCCATTGCCGGAACGCGCAGTCGTGGAAAAACGCTAGAAGAAGATGCTCTCAAATCGGCAGAGCTGCTTTCGGATCCAAAAGAAATTGCAGAACACCTCATGCTGGTGGATATGGCACGAAATGATTTGGGGAAAGTGTGCGAATTTGGATCGGTAAAAACAGAATCCATTATGGCACTGAAAAAATATTCTCTGGTGCAACACCTCGTTTCTACTGTTACGGGGCGCATAAAAGAGGGGATTTCTTCGTTTCGAGCCGTGCTTTCTAATTTTCCCATGGGAACGGTTTCGGGTGCACCACGGATGGAAGCCATAAAAATTCTGGAAAAGATTGAAAAAACTCCTCGCGGACCTTATTCAGGTGCGGTAGGATATTGGAGCGTTACCGGGGATACTACTTTGGCACTTGCCATTCGGGCATTTTTTCTTTCCGGAAAAAATGGGTTTTCCCAAGCGGGAGCAGGAATTGTGTATGATTCGGTTCCTGAAAATGAGAGAAATGAAATAGAGAAAAAGTCTCGGAATATACGGGATTTGATGGGGAAAGAGGGGAAATGAAGGGTTTTTTATTTAACAGGGGGTCATGACCCCCTGTTATCCCTCTTATCATGAACCCCCTGACCCCCTGTTATTCCCCTCTGCCCTGATAACTGTCATACTCTTTTACAGAGCAACGGGGCAAGCCCCGCTGTTACGGAATCCAAGCAATGACGGGACATTCATAATTCCAAAAGGGCGCGATAAATCGACGCCCCTACGAAATTCCTCATTCTTAATTCTTAATTCCTCCCTATGTTTCTTTTTTCGCTTCTTTCTCGCTTGTTTTTTGGTCCTCGTGTTACGGAATCTCCTTCTGTTTTTAACAGTGTGGAACCAGAAGATTTTGAAACAATCGGATGGGAAGTGAAAAGAACGCTCCAAAAATTGTACGGAGGAAGAGCCCTTAAAATCCGTGCGGTGGATGCGGGGTCTACCAATGCTGAAGAAATAGAACTTACGGCTTTAAATAATGCTTATTATGATGTGGAACGATTTGGGCTTTCTTTTGTGGCATCTCCAAAACACGCAGATATATTATTTGTAACGGGTCCCGTTACCAGAAATTTGGAATATGCGTTAAGAGCCACTTATGACGCCATGCCTCAGCCAGCCTTGGTGGTGGCTATTGGTGACGGAGCGTGTACGGGAGGAATTTGGAACGGTTCATACGCGGTAGTGGGAGCGGTAGAAAATGTTATTCCGGTGGACTATAAAATCCCAGGAGATCCTCCTTCTCCAACGCAAATTTTACAGGGTGTTTTACATCTCCTTCATTCTGCATCTCAATTATAAATTATGGATACCTCTTTTTTTTGTAGTACAGCACTTTTGATTTCCATTTTAGGAACTATTTTTTTAGGGATAAGCGCCCTGATTTTTCGGTCTCCCTTTGCAATTCGAGTCATTCAAATGCTCATGAGCGTTACTGCTTTTTTTGCCGCGCTTGCTGCCATAGTTTTTCTCCTCGGAGATCTCACTCCTGTTTCTGCTTTTTTGTTGGGCGTTCCGGTTCAAATAGATACGCTTTCTGCTATTTTTCTCCTCATTATTGGTGTCGCAGCACCCATGTGTCAGATGTATTCCATTTCGTATCTTCGCAATAATTCTCATTATCATATTCCCTCTCTCCTTCTTTGTACTGCCCTTTTTGTGGGAGGAATGGAAATGGTATTGGTGATGACTACTCCTTTTTCGTTTTTCTTCGCATGGGAAATCATGTCCGTTTCATCGTTTTTCCTCATTCTCGCAGATCGAGAAAAACCGTCGATAAAAGCAGCAATGCAGTATATGACGATGACGCAAGTGGGAGCTATGGCCATTATTCTCGGGCTTTTTACTGCGGGGTTTCAACTCTTTGAAAATTTTTCAGTACTGGTTCCGGTGGCATCGCTCCTCATTCCTTTTTGTTTTTTCTTTTTGGGATTTGGATCCAAAGCGGGACTCGTCCCTCTGCACCTCTGGCTTCCTGCTGCGCATCCACAGGCGCCTAGCCATATCTCGGCGCTTCTTTCGGGTGTCATGTTAAAAATGGCGGTGTATGCGTTTCTCCGCTTTTTCTTTGTGTTGCATCCTGACCTTCCTCCATTTTTTGGTGCCATGGTTTTGTTTTTTGGGCTTTTTTCTGCATTTTTTGGAGTTCTCCACGCTTCCACCTAGATTTTAATTCGAAGTGCAACAGAGTGAATTAAAATGAGGAGGAGTTTCA
>JBAXIU010000052.1:0-9209 GCA_037138215.1 Candidatus Peregrinibacteria bacterium
AAACTCCTCCTCATTTTAATTCACTCTGTTGCACTTCGAATTAAAATCTAGGAGTAGCGTGTGTATATGTCATTTGAGGAAACTCATTGCCGGAAATATACCATATTTTTGGAAATATTCAAAAAAATTGTTTTTCATCCCCTTTTTCCTTATACTCTCCTTGTTTTTTATTTTTCAGTATGTCCTCTACGGAAACGGTCATTCGGTTTGACGGAGTTTCATTTGATTTTGATCACAAGCCCATTCTGTCGGATGTGAGTTTTTCTGTGCGGGCGGGCATGAAAATGACCATTATGGGACAAAATGGTGCCGGAAAAAGTACCATGTTTAAAATGATGGTGGGCGAACTGAAGCAAAAGCACGGAAAAATCCATATCGATAAAGATCTCCGTGTTGCGCTTTCTCGACAGGTAATGCCCCCAGAAGACAAAAATTTAACGGTGCAAAAGTTTTTTCGGAAATATTTTGCCGATGACACCGTTTTTAATATTGATGTGCGCATTAGCGAAGTTTTGGAAGTGGTAAACCTCAAAGCATCATTAGAGAAAACGATTAATGAATTTTCGGGAGGGCAACAGGCGCGGCTTCTGCTGGCCGCAGCACTCATTCAAAAGCCCGATATTCTTTTATTGGACGAGCCAACAAATAATTTGGACCGTGCAGGAATAGACCACCTCACAGATTTTTTAAGAGCCTACCAAAAAACCTGCATTGTGATTTCTCATGATGCAGACTTTTTGAACGCCTTTACCGATGGAGTATTGTACCTGGATATTTTTACAAAAAAAGTAGAGCAGTTTGTAGGCGATTATTACGATGTAGTAGAACGGATTAAAGCCCAAATAGAAAAGGAAAATATGCAAAATGCACAAATGGCAAAAAAGGCCCAGGCCAATAAAGACCAAGCCAATGTGTTTGCGCATAAAGGAGGAAAACTACGTTTGGTGGCTAAAAAAATGCGAGAAAAAGCGGATGAAATGGAAGAAGCAATGGTGGAAACACGACGAGAAGACAAAGCCATTCGTCCTTTTGAAATTCCGGTACAAGAAGGAACAGGAGGAACCATTCTCTCTATTAAGCACTTTACGGTTCTCGAAAATCATAAAGTGGTAGAAAAAACGGCGCATATTGAGCTGGGGAAACGGCAACATCTACTGCTTTCTGGTCCAAATGGAATAGGGAAAAGTACCCTTTTGGAAGCGCTAGCAAATGGCAAAGCCGAAGGATCCTCTATTGCCGCTGGCGTACGAGTAGGATATTACCGACAAGATTTTTCAACGCTTAATTTTGATCAAACCGTCTATGAATGCCTTTCAAAAGCTATTTTAGAATCTGGAAGACGGGTAGAGGAACAATTTCTGCGCTCTACTGCCGCAGGGTTTCTCATTACCAGTGAACTCATGAAGATGAAAATTCGATATCTTTCTGAGGGACAAAAAGGCCTGGTATCATTTGCGCGATTGGTATTTTTACAGCCCGGACTTTTGATTCTTGATGAGCCCACCAACCATATTAATTTTCGGCATCTCCCCATTATTGCCGAAGCACTCGATATGTACCAGGGCGCTATGGTGCTGGTATCCCATGTGGATGAATTTGTATGGCAAATTCGGATAGACGAGGTTTTGGAGCTGGATCGGTAGAAACTCCGGATTTCATCCCCCCTCGTACATCAGAAAATCAGGTTTTATATTTTTGAAATATTTTCCCGATCAGTTCGCATAATCCGCTGCATAAACTCTTCAAAAAGAGGAACTGTAAAGGCCGTGTCTCCATGTGCGGGGCTATAAATCATGCCTTTTTTAATAAGACTTCCTCTAATGGGCGCCATTTCTTGGACTTTTTTTCCCAGTTTTTTAGCAATATCCCCCGACCGTTGGGGTGCTGCTCCAAATTCCGCCAACGCCAAGAGATACTCTTTTTCACTGGGGGTTAACCGGTCAAACCGAACCTTAAAAAAACTATTATCCAGTCGTGCAAGAGATTGCTCCGTAGCGCGATGAACAACTCCAATTCCTATGGGAGATTTTTCGGCAATATTCCAGGCTTGGTATCCCCATTCCTGTAAAAAATACGGATACCCCTGTGTAATGCGTACCATTTCCCCCAGGGCTTCTTCGGTAAATATTACCCCCTCCGTTTGCACTGGTTCTTGGAGCGCTTTTTGAGAGTCAGAAATGCCCAAAGGACCCAAAACAGGAAAATCAAAAAGCCGTTCGGCATACGATTTTGACCGTCCTGCTTTTCCAACCAACTGCGGAAGCCCCGCCCCCAGCAGAATAAGGGGAAGAGATTTTTGAGAAACCTTGTGCATCGCCATAATGAGGGAACTCAGTTCCTCTTCCGTGAGGTACTGGAGCTCGTCAATAATAATAGCAATAGCCGTTTTTCTGTCTTTTGCCGCTTCACCAATGGCAATACACAGCTGCCCCAAATCCGATTCTAAATCCCCACTGTCCGCACTCCCCTTTTCGGGATCTATTCCCAGCCCCAACTCTACTTCTCCCACTTTTATTTTTAGCCCAGTTACAAAACTTTTAAAAACCCGAAGCCCGCGCTTCACTTTTTCGCTCACCATGGCGCCAGTATCCAAAGACAACAAAATTTGGCGCAAAGGGGGAACCAACAACGCGGGAAGCGATTTATTTTCATGGGCTTCAATCATTACCGTTTTATAGCCTTCTTCTTCTGCCAATTCGGAAATTTTAGAGAGGAGCACGGTTTTTCCAACCCCTCGCAGACCAATAAGAAAAATGCTTTTCTCCGATTTTCCCCGTTTAATACGAGCAAGCGCCGTAAGGGCCTGGTGTAAAATATGAGACCGCCCGGCAAGTGCAGGTGGTGGTGTTCCAGCACCAGGAGAAAAAGGGTTTCGCAAAGGATCCATAACATTTTTACCAAAGAAGTATAACAATGTTAGAAGAGTTTATAAGAGTTATCAAATATATTCATAACTTTTATAAAGTTGGTATACAGGAAGGAGATTAAGGCTATTCGGAAATATTTTCAGGAGTTGAGTTTAGGTCAATAAGGGCATTAATTTTGTCTAGAGTTTTTGCTTCTCTCCATTCATCTAAAAAACTTTTTACAAGAGTGTCTAATCGGGGATAAAATCTTAAGTCTTGATCCTGAAGAATTGTTTCAATTCTTTTGTATTGTGAGCGTATCTCCTCAAAAACAATTTTTACTTCTGGCATAAAATCTTCATAATTACTTATCCAAGGAGCGTTTTCTGATAAATTTGGGGGAAGAACCCATTCGTCCGAAAATAGAGAGAATACTTGTTTTCTGATTAATAATTGGAAGTCCGAAGAAAAACCATTAGAGAAAATGTTTACACCAGTCATTGAAGTCGCCAATGCAGAAAAAACCATACGATATTCACCTTTCGCTCTATCTTTAGGATTTATTGGAATTGAGTTATGCGTTTCTGCCATAAATTGATTTTTAAAGGCGCTCGATTCTATCCCTCCATTTCACAAGAATTCAATACTATTTTCCTGTTTTGTATGTTTGAAAGTTTTTCGGTAGGATGGAGAATGGAGTCAGGGCACAAAATCCCCCCCCCTACAAGACGAAAATTTTTCCATTCTGAATTCCTCATTTTTTCCCCATGCAAACCTATTTCCTGAAAACCTTTGGCTGCGCCATGAACGCTGCCGACTCCGAACGAGCAGAAACCATTTTGGAAAGCATTGGCATGCGCAAAACCGAAGCCATGGAAGAAGCAGATTTGGTGCTGTTTAACACCTGCTCTATTAAACAACACGCCGAAGACCGCGTGCACGGATTTGTGCACAACGCCAAAAAAATGGGAAAAATTGTAGGCATTACTGGATGTATGGTAAAAACCTCTTCCACACAGTTTTCCGAAATAAAAGACCCTCTTTTAAAACAGCATAAAAAAATAGACCTTGTGTTTCGGATAGAGGACCTCGTACTGCTTCCGGATCTTTTAAAATCGTTTGACGAAAATATTTCGCAGCCAGAAATACCGTTTGCAGAGCTGGACTATCTGAACATTACCCCCAAACGCACTGAAAAATTTAGAGCGTTTGTGCCCATTATGACCGGCTGCGACAAATTTTGTACCTACTGTATTGTTCCGTATACCCGCGGAAGAGAGCGGTCTCGCCCGCTCCAGGATATTTTAACAGAATGTGAACGACATATTGCCGAGGGCGCGTTAGAACTCACCCTGGTGGGACAAAATGTAAACGCTTATTTTTTGGACGACTCCACGCGCATCCCTCTCCAGCGCAAAACCGATTTTGCAACATTACTTGAGCAAGTAGCACAAATCCCAGGGCTAAAGCGCCTCAAATTTACTTCTCCTCATCCGCGCCACATGGGAGATGATGTTTTGGAAGTCATGGCAAAATACCCAAATATTGCTAAAACCATTCATTTGCCAGTACAAAGCGGGTCTTCTAAAATTTTAAGAGCAATGGGACGAGAACACCGCATTGACGCCTTTAAAAAAATAACAGCGAAAGCCCGCGAGCTGATGCCCGACATAACCATTACCACAGATATTATTGTGGGATTTTGCGGGGAAACAGAGGAAGATTTCCAAAAAACAGTCAAACTCTTTCACGAAGAACAGTTTCTCATCGCATATATTTCTAAATACTCGCCCCGCAAAGGCACTTTTGCAGCAGACAGAATGGAAGACGATGTTTCCAATGACGAAAAAAAACGACGCTATGATGTGCTCAATGAAAAACTCAAAGAAACTTCCCTTTCCCAAAACCAACACGCTGTAGGACAAGTGGAAGAAGTATTAGTAGAAGAGATAGAAAATGGCATTGCCAGAGGAAAAACCCATACGGGCAGAACCTGCGCATTTCCCGGAAAAGAAAAAAGTATGATCGGAAAAATCGTTTCGGTAAAAATTACCGCGGCAGATACCTGGAGCGTTATGGGGGAAATGCTTTAAAAATTTGGTTGCGGGGGTGGGATTCGAACCCACGGCCTCAGGGTTATGAGCCCTGCGAGATGCCACTTCTCTACCCCGCGATATCCTTTTTTGATCTTCTTTCAAAAAGAAAGACCCCTTTGAAAAGAGCGAAAGAGAAGGTAGCATGGGAGAGCTCTTCTTGTCTACTCTTTATGACACTCTTTTCGCTGGCTTTAGAAATTATCACCCAAGCACAAGACCAAAAAAAAACGATTACCACCGCAGAAAGTATTACCGGTGGTCGTATTGCCAGCGCGCTCACTGCGGTTTCTGGCGCATCTGCCGTATTTATGGGAGGAGTAGTAGCATACAGTGAACACGCCAAAATTCACTCTGCAGGCGTTCCTGTGGAAGAAGTGCGGCGTACACACGGCTACAGTGAAGCCACGGCAAAATACATGGCAGAGCGAGTGCGACGACGGAATATCGCCGATATTAGCATTTCTAGCACCGGCTGTGCTGGACCCGAGGAAATCTATGGTTTTCAAGCGGGAGAGGTAATTTTTGGGCTCTCTGTTCGGGGACAAGAAACAAAAACTTTTCGGGAAATTTTTACGGGAATGCGAGAGGAAGTGCAGGAGCAAGCCACAAAATTTGCACTGGAGAAAGTGCTGGAAGCTCTTGAGATGGGGGAATAGAATGGCAAATGGATTTTTCTGTTTTTTATGATGAAGGTCCCCATCACCCTTTTAAAAACAGCCTTCTCCTTCTGCGCGTTTTTTCTTCTTTCTGCTTGTAACAGTGCACTTCCTCAAGAGTCGGCATTGCCTTCTCAAATTTTCCTTCCCCCTCTTCAAAGCCCGTCGCCTCGTCTTCCTGACTATCTTTTTCCTCTTGGATCCGACCTTACGGACGGACAATGCTCACGGACGGACTTATTACAGTCATTTGGTTGGGAAGATAAAGACAATGGAATGCCATTCCCGAATATAAAAGCTATTTTCCCATGTAATGATCAAGTGATAGGATATGAAGAGAAAAGTGCGTATGCTGATCGAGAGTGGCGAATAAAAGAAAGAAAATCAGGAAAGATATTTGATCTCGTTATTTGGAATGGAGGAAGTTTTTGCAAAAATTTTGCCACCAAAGAAGATTGCGAAACCCTTACTGTGGAGGATTGTGGAAAAACAGAGAAGTGCGAGTATTTTGGAACTATTTCTCTTTATCAACAAAAACTTCCTCAATCTGCAGATATTCTTATTGCAGAAATAGATAAAAGGTCTTTCCAACATCCTCCTCTTCTCAGCCTTACCAATGATGATCTGTTCGCCATCAGTAAAAATTTAGAATCTGGAAAACTCTTTTTCCATGAAAATGGGAAACAAAAGACCTCTGTTGGGATTCAGAAGTATGGAACAAAAAATTTTGTTCCATACGAAACACACTCATAAATTTGGACGAGGACAAGCCCCACTCCTACAATCCAAAATTTCATTTCTCAAATCTTATGTCTCTGCCTCTCCTCATGGGCATCCTGAATATTACCCCCAATTCCTTTTCGGACGGGGGAATGTTTGTAAATCCCCAAAAGGCGTTGGAGAGGGCAGAAGAAATGATGCGCCAAGGGGCAGATATAATAGACATGGGATCCGAAAGTACCGCACCAGGGAATGCGTCTATTTCGGCAGAAGAGGAATGGGAACGGTTGCAAGACATATTACCAACCCTTCTGGAGAAAAAGATGCCCATTTCGTTAGACACCAAAAAAGCGAGCATTGCGGAAAAATTTTTTGCACTGGGCGGAACAATCCTCAATGATGTTTCGGGGCTACAGGAGGATCAGGAAGAAAAAATTGCGCTCCTCAAAAAATATCCTCAAACAAACCTCATTTGTATGTTTTCCCGAAATCTCTCCACACTTCCTGATTTTTTAGAAGGAGAAGAGGCAAAAATTTGGGACGAAATTCTCCCCTTTTTTCAGGAGAAAATCGCACTTTTTGCGTCTCATGGCATTGCCAAAAAGCGACTTATTATAGACCCTGGGATGGGAGGATTTATATCAAAAAACCCAGCCGTTTCTTTTGAAATCCTCAAAAATCTTTCCCAATTACAAGTTTTTGGGCTCCCCATTTTGGTGGGTACTTCGCGCAAAAGTTTTCTCCGCGCGGTATCGGACCCCGTAAATCCTCAAAATCGGCTTATTGCCAGCGTGGTTTCATCCCTTTTGGCAGCACAAAACGGCGCACATATTTTGCGCGTGCATGATGTGCAGGAAACAAAAGAAGCCTGGGAGACCTGGAGGAAAATGCAATAGCCAGTATTGTAAATTTCAAAGAACTGGTTTCCATGATAAAAAAAAATCCCCCATTCTGTTTCCAGATATGGAGGATTTTTAAAAAACGATTTTTGAGTTTTAAAATTTTCGAAGTAAGAGAGAGAGGAAAATCTCGATAAATCGAGAAATCAATCTTGAAGTTCGCTTTCGCGAATCTCCCAAAAAGGAGGTGATCCATCCGCACATTCCCGTACGGATACCTTGTTACGACTTAATCCCAATCAGTAGTTTCACCGTGGTGATGCTCCCTTGCGAGATAACACCCCTTCGGGCGCCCCTACCTTTCGTGATTTGACGGGCGGTGAGTACAAGATCTAGGAACATATTCAACGCCGCAATGCTGATCGGCGTTTACTAGCGATTCCAACTTCATGAGGTCGAGTTGCAGACCTCAATCCGAACTGGGACCGGTTTTGATGCGATTTGCTCCAGGTTACCCCTTCGCGGCGCATTGTACCGGCCATTGTAGCACCTGTGTAGCCCGGGACATAAGGGCCATGCTGATTTGACGTCATCCTCACCTTCCTCCGGGTTGAACCCGGCAGTCTCGCATGAAAAAAACAACATACGACGAGGGTTGCGCTCGTTAACGGACTTAACCGAACACCTCAAGGCACGAGCTGACGACAACCATGCAGCACCTGTCACTCAGTTCCTTACGGCACCCCCACCTTTCGGCAGGGTTCTGAGGATGTCAAGTCCCGGTAAGGTTTCCCGCTTGCTATCGAATTAAACCAGATGCTCCACCGCTTGTGTAGATCCCCGTCTATTCCTTTGAGTTTTAACCTTGCGGTCGTACTCCCCAGGCGGGATACTTAACGTGTTAACTTGGGCACAGAAGGGGATTGAGACCCTCCTACACCGAGTATCCATAGTTTAGGGCGTGGACTACACGGGTATCTAATCCGTTTCGCTCCCCACGCTTTCGATCGTGCAGCGTCAGGAAAGGCCCAGTAAGCTGCCTTCGCTTTTGGTATTCCTTCTATTATCTACGGATTTAACCCCTACAATAGAAATTCTACTTACCTCTGCCTTCCTCTAGCAAAGCAGTTTCCAGCACGATTCCTCGGTTGAGCCGAGGGATTTAACGCCAGACTTACTTCGCCGCCTTCGATCGCTTTACGCCCAGTGATTCCGGATAACGCTTGGGGCTCCCGTATTACCGCGGCTGCTGGCACGGAATTAGCCGCCCCTTATTCATGAGGTACCGTCAAAATTTCTTCCCTCATAAAAGCAGTTTACGCCCCGAGGGGTGTCATCCTGCACGCGGGATTGCTCCGTCAGGCTTTCGCCCATTGCGGAAAATTCCTCACTGCTGCCTCCCGTAGGAGTATGGGCCGTGTCTCAGTCCCATTCTGTCTGGTCGTGCTCTCACACCAGATACCCGTCATAGGCTTGGTGAGCCATTACCTCACCAACTACCTGATAGGCCGCAGGCCACTCCCGTACCGCAAAAGCTTTACCCTTGCAGGACCATCCGGTATTAGACGCAATTTCTCGCGCTTATCCCTGAGTACGGGGTATGTACCAACGTGTTACTCAGCCGTTCGCCGCTCGCCACCCGAGGTGCTGCCGCTCGACTTGCATGTGTTATGCATCCCGCCAGCGTTAATCCTGAGCCAGGATCAAACTCTTTTGTTATAGTAGAAAAACTTCCTACAAGAGTTGAATTGGCTATTTTATCCAAAAAATCAACAACACTTCGTATTTTTTATACTCCGGCAAAGGTTGTCAAACCGGAGTTCCTCTCTCTTACACCGAAAATGTTAAAGACCAAAAAATCGCGTGCGCTCATAAAAAGCGCGAAGGGCATCATACGGGGTTTTTCATTCTCCAGTCAAGAGGTTTTCTAAACTTTTTTTAAAGAATAAAAAATATGAAAGAGATGTTGTTTTAACGCCATTTTATAAAACAAAAAAAGGAGTCCTAAGTTTCAATTCGAAGTGCAACAGGGGAAACAATAGAGAGCGAACA
>JBAXIU010000053.1:0-8731 GCA_037138215.1 Candidatus Peregrinibacteria bacterium
CCTTATGTTCGCTCTCTATTGTTTCCCCTGTTGCACTTCGAATTGAAACTTAGGCGAAGATTTGACATCTGAAAAATGCAGAGGAAAATGGTGGCGCTCGTTATCCAGAAGGCAATTCTTGGAAAATAACGATGATTAAGAAAGGAAATAATATGCCCTTTTTCCCCGATCGCATGAAAATAAACGGGAAGAGATACTTTCTCTACCTCTGCAGATGGCAGCTTAGCACGCCCATTCTTGCCGTCGTATTATTCTGGCTCTCCACAATGGACAAACTTACAGCTACCACCATTGCCAATCTCATTGGAGGTCTTATTTTTTTCTGGGTTGATAGTTTTATTTTTAAATCCCCACTGCTCTCTACACAATGGGAAGTAAAGGACAATATTCACTGCGCCGACTGTGGAAAAATCGCCAGGGGATATAGGATCGTAAAAACCGCCAATTATGACAAAACGGAAGATAAAGCCCCAAAGTTTCGATGTGAACCCTGTTCTCAAAAAAAATCTGAACTCCTGATACAACAAGGGGTTACGGTGTAACCTTTCTAATCCCGTTTTAAAATACTCAAAAACGCTTCTTGGGGGAGGTTTACTCTTCCCATCGCCTTCATCCTCTTTTTTCCTGCTTTTTGCTTTTTCAGGACCTTATTTTTTCGCGTTACATCTCCTCCGTACAGACCAGCGGTTACATCTTTTCGATAGGCAGAAATGGTTTCCCGCGCAATGACATGGGCTCCAATAGCGGCCTGAATGGCAATGGGGAAATTGGCACGGGGAATAATATCTTTTAGTTTTTTTACAATGGCAGATCCGGCGTTTTGCGCCTCTGCGCGGTGGAGCATTTGGGAAAGAGGTGTTGCAATTTCTCCCGCCACCAAAATATCCATTTTTACCAAATCATCTGCCCGCATTTCTGAAAATTCGTAGTTCATAGACGCATATCCTTGTGTTCCGCTCTTTAAACGATCGTAAAAATCGACCACTAAATTTGCCATGGGAACTTTAGCGGTTAACAGTGCGCGGCTATCATCGAGATACGAAACATTTTTAAACTCCCCCCGTGACCGCGCAATGAGATCCATAACCGATCCCATGTAATCCTTGGGAACAATAATTTCAACCTTTGCAATGGGCTCTAAAATTTCGTTCACCATTGCCATATCCGGCAAATCACTCGCCGAAGAAATTTCTTTCAGGTCTCCTTTTTTCATTATCACATGATATTTTACGCTGGGCGCCGTAATGAGGATATCCAAATCATACTCTCTCTCTAACCGTTCCTGCACAATTTCCAAATGCAAAAGCCCTAAAAATCCGCACCGAAAGCCATGCCCCATAGCGGGAGAATTCTCCGGATCAAACGAAAATGCCGAATCAGACAGGGAAAGTTTTTCTACCGCATCGCGAAGAAGAGGATAATCTTGCCCTTCGGTACAAAAAATCCCCGAAAAAATCATAGGTTGGGGCTGGTGGTAACCCGGCAAGGGAGTTGGATTTTGCTCTTTTCCTCCATACACCGTGTCTCCTACTCGGGCTTCACGGGTAGATTTGAGTCCCGTTACAATATATCCCACCTCGCCCGATGCAATGGTTTCGCATGGTGTATATTTTGGGGTAAAATATCCTACCTCCAGTATTTCTATTTCTTTTTTGGTACCCAAAAATCGCACTTTATTTTTTTTAGAAAGGCTTCCCGTTACAACACGGACATAGGCAAGAACTCCTTTATAAGAGTCATATACGGAGTCAAAGATGAGGGCGTAGGTATCGGACATGAGGAATGGAAAAAACCTGTCCATACGACAGTACAAACCTTTTCTTTATTTTTCAAGCGGACGGCAGTATTATGCCCACCATGAATATTCTGCGCCCCCGCATTTTTGAGCCGTTTAAAGACCAGATTTGGGCTGGGTTTTTAGGAGTAGAGACGCAAGATTTTGCGTCTCTACAGGATAGCATTCCCATTTCCCCCCTCCAAATTTACCAACCCAAACAGGTGCACGGAAAAACCGTGGTACCAGTAGGGGCACAAAATTTTGTGCCCGTCGTAGAGACAAATTGCAATTTGTCTCTACAGAATCCCGTTATTGCCGATGGCATTTACACCACCGAGAAAAATATTTGCTGTACCGTAAAAACGGCGGACTGCATTGGGCTTCTTCTGTATCATCCCCAATCGGGCGCGGTTTCTGCCCTTCATGCGGGATGGCGGGGACTGGCTCAAAAAATTTTTACGGAATTTTTTCAAATTTCAAAAATACCAGGAGAAGAGTGTTTTGTTGCACTTTCTCCGTCATTGGGTCCCTGTTGCAGTGAATTCTCCAACCCTCTCGAAGAGACCCCCGAATTTTTTCATCCTTTTGTAAGGGGGAAATTTGTGGATTTATGGAGCATTGCCAAAGCAGAACTTTTGGCAAACGGCGTGCAAGAAGAAAACATTGAGATGCCGGCATTTTGCACCAAATGTGACCCAGAGAAACGCTTTTGGAGTTACCGAAGAGGAGAAAGTGGGCGAAATTTGAGTGGGATTATGGTGCTGTAAAAAAGAACCCCCATCTAAAAATACCCAAGAAAACCGTTATATTTCCGCCAAAAACTGTGTTCCTTTTATTGCCTCTGGAAGATTTTGAGTATTTTTTTCTCCGTTGTGCGGATATTTATACTCTTTTCCGTATCCCATTTTTTTTAAAAACGCGGTGGACGCATTGCGCAGATGCAGAGGGATAGGGAGATTTCCCGTTTCTCGTACGGTTGCAAGAGCCTTATCAATGGCAAGATACGCCGTATTGTTTTTAGGAGCCTGCGCCAAATATACCGAAACATGAGCAAGTGGAATGTGTACTTCCGGCATCCCAATTTTTTCGGTTGCCGTAAGTGCAGCATGAGTAAGCAGAAGAGCCTGAGGATCGGCAAGTCCCACATCTTCACTGGCAAAAATCATCATCCGGCGCGCAATAAATCGGGGATCTTCCCCTCCTTCTAACATTCTTGCCAGATAATACAGTGCCGCATCCACATCACTGGCGCGCATGGATTTTATAAATGCCGATATACAAATATAGTGCTCATCCGCATCTCGGTCATATCGAAGCGATTTTTGCTGGGCAACACTTTCACACAGAGAAAGAGAAATATTTCCCTCTGCCTCTAAATCTGCAATTTCTAAAAGATTAAGAAGTGTTCGCGCATCTCCATTCGCAAAGGAGAGAAGAAACTCTTTTGCTTCAGCTTCGAGAGGATTTTTTATGCGCTTCTCTGCGCTTTCTAAAATTTTTTCCAGCGCGTCTTTGGGAATCATTCTCAGAGGAAAAATCCGCACACGAGAAAGGAGTGCGGAGTTAAGGGAAAAACTAGGGTTTTCTGTGGTAGCGCCAATAAGAAAAAAAGTTCCCTCTTCTAAAAAAGGAAGAAGAACATCTTGCTGACTTTTAGAAAGCGCATGGATCTCATCGATAAATAAAATGGTGCGTTTTTGGTGAAAAGCCAGCGCATCTTTTGCGGCTTGTGCCAATTCGCGAATGCGCTTTACTCCTTCTGAAACTGCAGAAAATGGCTCAAAACGGGCATTTTTCTCATGCGAGAAAATCCGTGCAATGGTTGTTTTTCCAGTCCCTGGAGGTCCCCAGAGGAGAAAAGAAATCATCCCCTCTGCGGTAAACAATTTTTTAAGCGGTTCGGTGAGGTGTTCTTGCCCCATCACTTCCTCCATGGTTTGCGGACGAAGGCGCTCTGCCAGCGGAGCCGACGAAAAAGAAGGAGAAAAAAGGGTCACGGAAAAAGAAATATTACGAAACGATTCCCGTTTCCATTTCTGCTTGAATTGCTTTTTTTGCCTTCTTCCAGCGCACGAGCGTAAAAATCACAATCATCAGGGGAACCGTTGTAAAAATAATCGGATAACTCGCATAGCCATAAGGAAATGCAAAATACAGCGTTGCATCAATCACCACCCAATGCACGAGGTACAGAGAAAGGGTGTGATCACCCCAAAACCGTAAAAGCCCCAAAAGATACGGCTTCCCCCAGAAAGAAAGTTGAGAAACAAAATCAAAAATAAACAACAGAACGGAGAGCACAAAAAGACTCATGAGAACATAATACGGCTGGAGTGGGAACATATACCAAGTAGGATGGATCGCTTTTCCGTGCAAAAAAAGATAATACGACATCCACACCACACCAACGCTGAAAAAAAACAGCCAGACTTCTTTTTTTTCTTCCAATCCAAAAGACGCCATGAGGTACCCAATAAGAAAGGGAATAAGCCACAAAACAGGAGGAAAGAAGATAAAGTTTTGAGACCATAAAAAATCCACCAAAAAAGACGATTCGGGATGGGTATAAAATCCAATATACATGAGCACCGCCAAAATCCCGGAAAGAACGAGTTTGGGAAACTTCACTTTTTGAGTAATCCACAAAAACAAAGGAGAAACAAAAAGGCACATCGCAATAGTCAGGAGGATTCCAATAGGAACGGCATACGCATGAAGCCCTAAAACTCCTTCCCAATTCCATGTCCCGGCAGATTTAAACTGGTAATATATCGGCTCCACATCAATGGGATATTTCCCGGTAGAGAAAAGCCAAAATTTAACAATACTGTAAATATAGTAGATAGCAAAAATCTCTACCCCTCGCCGAAAAAGCCTTTGTGTAGCCACTAAAAGAGGACGGCTATTATAGGCAATATACACCACCGCACCGGAAAGAAAGAGAAAGAAAAAGACTCCCGGATACAAAAATTCCCGTAACCACAGCGGAAAATCGACTCCTATTTTTAAAGTCGACCAGTCTAAAAGATGGATGAGCATAATCATCAAAATCGCCACTCCTTTAATATAGGAAATAGTAGAGTTATGCGGATGAGAAGCAGGAACTGCAGGAGAAGAAATATCGGACATGAGAAAAGAAGGAAAATAAAAAAATGAACAACAACACTATTGCGGATTTTGCACTGTTTCGT
The DNA here is from genome assembly GCA_037138215.1 of Candidatus Peregrinibacteria bacterium. Classification (GTDB taxonomy): domain Bacteria; phylum Patescibacteriota; class Gracilibacteria; order CAIRYL01; family CAIRYL01; genus CAIRYL01. Next base: position 4,969 of record JBAXIU010000053.1, read on the forward strand.
CTATGGGTTTTTTACAAAATTTCCCAGGGGCAAAAGTCCTTCCCAATACTTTTTGATTCCATTCTCCCACTGTAAAAAACTCTTGGCACCGTTTTTCAGACTCGTACTTGTTTTTTTGACGGGATTCTAAATACGCTATACGATCCAAAATCCCCAAAGTTTCTGGGTGATGCTTCCAAAACTTTCGCTTTTCATCATACTCACGAGGACTTCCCAAAGAATCATTGAGAAAAAACGGAGGAAGCATATTGAGAGTGGCAGAGAAATTTTCCTGTGCTCTTTCAAAATTATGGAAGCTATCAAACCAGATATTCCCCATCATTTCGCGCATGGCGAAAAATTTACCACTCGATGCTTCTGCTTTTTGAAGAAATTTTTCAGAAGAGGAAAGATCTTCGGCAGAAATAGCATATTTTGCCTTTGCGATCCAAAATTCTGGAGAATTGGTTCCTCGGGCTTCTAAATTATCTAAAACCTCTTTTGCAACTAAAAACTGTTCCCGTTGCATAAGAATTTCCGCAGTAGAAATCATATTTTGCTCTAGTTCTGGAGCCCGTTGAATAACCATCAGGGCGTCGGAAAAAGAGTATTCTGCCGAATCAACGGCTCTCATTTGCTGAATATCCCAAAATGCCATATCTGCGCGCCAAGCAGAGTAGCCCGTAGAAAGAGAAAAAATCCCCCAACAGAAGAGGAAAATTCCTATTCCTGCATTAAGAAATGACGAAAAAAGGGTTGTTCCGTCATTGCGAGGTACGAAGAACTCCATATTACAAGCCTTTTTATTAAAGTTTTGGAGATACTCCTTTCTCTCATTTTGAGAGGATAAAAGCCCCCCTGATAAGGGGATAGAGGGTGTTTGTTCCATAAGCCCCCCTTGTAAGGGGGGTAGGGGGGTAAGAACTCCCAAAAATACAAAAAACAAAAATGCATCCGTCGTAACCGGAAACCCAAAAAGCCAGCTAAGAAGCACCGCAAAAACCGCAGAGTGAAGAAATGGAACAACTCTTGTTCCGTCACTCTCGAGGGGAACGACGAAGCAATCCAGACGAGACAAAACCCCTCCTAAAAACAGAAAAAATCCGACAGTCCCAAAAACTCCAATGCTCACCAACATATCCAGAACTATGTTGTGCGCCCTATCCGGAGTAAAGGCAAAGCCTTCCAATCGTAAAACTTCTGGGGAAACGAGCGGTAAAAATGCATCTCGAAAATGCTCAAAACCGATCCCAAAAAAAGAAATGAGAGGAATCGCATCATGCCAAGTCCTCAGTCGTACTTCTACACTCCTCGCCCTACTCCCAAAAATATCCAGAAAAGAAAAATCCGACTGCGTCGCAAAATATAAAGCGCTCACAATGGCCACCAATACGAAACTCCAAAAAATAACCAGCTTTTTAGCAGAATAAAGACTCCGAAAAAGCCCCCACAAAGAGGCAAGGAAAAGAATTCCGCCCAAAAATCCCAGCATTCCTCCGCGGGAAGAGGTAGTAAAAAGGGCGAAAAGAAAGAGAAAAAGAAAGAGGGTAAAAGTGTAGGGGCTTAATGCTTTCATCCCTTCTCCACTAAAATATCGAGAACCCAAAAAATACAGACTCACAAAAATGGGAAACAACAAAAACTGCCCTAAAAAATTGGGCTGCCCCAAAGTAGAAAAACTCCGTCCCAAAGTATCATCCGTCGCAAGAGACTCAAAAAAACCCTGAATCCCAAAATACTGAAAAATGGCAATTCCCGAAATAATAATCCCACTCGCCAGGAGCGGGAAGAAGAGAAATTGCTGCAATTCTTTGGAAGAAATGCGAATTCGCGCTACTAAAACAGTAAGAAGTAGAAGAGAAAGCCAAAAAAAACTACCCTGATGACGGCTTCCATCTCCAAAAAAAGCAACCGTGCTGTTTTCTGCAAAAAACGGAGTTATAAGAAGGGAAAGGAAAAATATTCCGCCTCCCAACAAGATGGGAAGCGAAGAGAAAAGGTTAAAGTCCATCTTTTTCGGAGTAGAGACGGTTTTTAAACCCGCCTTTTTTAAATGAATAACCGGCTTGAAATCTGTTTTTACCATCTCAATCCCCGCAAAAATGGCGAGCAGCCCCACCACCACAGAAAGTCCAAAAAATTTATTCACCTCAAAAATCTGGTTTGTGGCAAACAAGAAGAGAAGAGGAATAAGAAAAATTCCGGAAGAGAGGGTAAGGAGAGAAAGACGACGCATGAAAAAAATCAAAAGATCTGGGATATATCGGAAATTTTTCCAAAAAATTACCCCTTCCAAGCGTAATAGTAATGGAAAAATTCAAAGGAATCACTTTTCTTCTCTTTTATTTTTAAATATTTGATCGAAAGGGCTCTGAATTTTTTAATACAAATCTAACCATTTCTTCACTATTCATTTTCGCAGGAAGATCCTTCTTATCCCCCATTACAAAATCATTCCCCTTTTGTACAACAGCGATTCCGTCTACAAAAATAGATATACCACCATCTGGAGGAACAATAAATTCTACATTTCCTATAGGAAGCACTTGCATTTGTAAATTTTGAGGATGGCGTTCAAATGGATAATCTGAAGCGTTTATAATAGGATGCAATTTATCGACTATTTCCTGCATAGTATTTTTCTGTTCTGGTGTTATTTCTGGTAATTCTATTGTTGATGATACTTGATCTCTATGATTTAAATTTTGCAAATTTTCTTTTTTTTGCTCTGTTACTGGTTTTAAGGATACATCATCTTTAGAATCTGAGGTTTTTAAATCTCCATCATCTTTTACTGTTTTTGGTTTTAATTGTGAAATTTGGAGATTAGTGGATGGGGTTGTATATAAAAAACTATTGAGATTATAGGGGTCTAAATTCCACTTACTCCCATCTTCTTCTCCCTTTTGTTGATAAACTTCTTGTTCTCCACTATTTAAATATCCATCTTTTTTATTATTGGGTTCTATTTTATCTTCTTCTGTATCTGCTTCTTTATAATTATTCTCATTTTGAACAGCAGTGTTTTTTTCCTCTTTTAAAACTGGAGGAATCGGGAGGTCTTCTATTGTAACTGGGGCAGAAGTTTTTACCACCTCTTTTGGGGTATCAGGATTTTTTGGTTTTGGTAATGGAGATGCAACAGGAGAAGCATTTTGAGAATCAGGAGCTTTAAAAGCTTTTTTTTCTTGTACTGCGCTTAATAATTTTGAAATCGTAGCATCCCACGGTCTTCCGTCTCCAGAAATCCCATTTTGAGTTTGAAAATCTTTTATTGCCAAGAAGGTTGTACTGTCTCCTTTTCCATATATTCCGTTTGGCTCCCCCTTATAAAACCCTAATTGTTGTAATGCCTACTGTAAAAATTTCACACTTTGTAAAGGTTTATTAGGATTCTGCAAAATATCAGCAATAATATCTTTATAAGAGTTGTTATTGAGGAGTCCTTCTGTAGTACTTTTCGCCACTTTTGCTTGTAACTCAGAACAAGAGCTTCTTGTCTCCTTTATAACATTTTTATCCTTTAAAACATCATGAAATCGTACTTCACAGTTTTCAGCTTCGTGAAAACATTTTCGTGATTCTAAAAAAAGACTCTTAAAAAGTAATATCTTATTTTTATACTGTGTCGTTACAGGGGAATTCATAATTTTTTAAAAAAGAAACAAAAAATTCAGAGCATTCTATCATCTTTTATATCGTAGAACAAGGCTAAAAATACCCCTTTATGGGGGTATTCTCTAAAAGGGTGTGCTAGAAAAGTAAAAAAAGTGGAAATGAGGGA
>JBAXIU010000054.1:0-8483 GCA_037138215.1 Candidatus Peregrinibacteria bacterium
GTGCGTTTTTTGGGAAAGAGAGCTCTATAAATGCCATTTCTTTTTCGTCTTTTACTGATTTCTCTAATTTTAGACACCAATTTTCTCACACCTGCCGAATATTCAATGTTCACTAACTTCATCTTTCATTTCTAAAACATGGAAAAATAGTGTATGTTCACCTCCGAGAAGAGTTAAATCTCCAAAAAGATAAGATTCTCTTTTTTGTTTCCTGTTATTATTAAAAAGCCCTCCTCCTCTATTATTCAAGGATCAGAGATTGCGAATCCGTTCGCTTATCAGGAATTATTACCACGAAGAACCTGATAAGGGTACTAAAATGTACCTCTATTGTCCCCCTCCTCTCCTCTTTTGCAAGTTTTTCCCCCTTTCTTATGTCCAAAGCATTTCTCTGTATTTTAGACGGTTTGGGACTTGGCAAACACGATAAAGGAGATGCCGTGTTTCACGCCCATGCACCGTATCTTCATGGTCTTATGGAACATTTTCCCATGGCAAAACTAAAAACCGATGGAAATACCGTTGGACTTCCTTCTTTCCAAACGGGTGGATCAGAGGTGGGGCATATTACCATTGGGGCTGGACGACCGGTTAAAAATCTCCTCACCATTATTGACGACCAAATAGAATCAGGAGAATTTTTTAAAAATCCAGTACTGCAAGACCTCTTTAAAAAGGCAAAAGAGAAAGGACGAATCCATTTTTTAGGCATGACTTCCGATGGAGGAATCCACTCTTTTCAATCCCACCTGTACGGACTGCAAAAAATGGCGAAACAGTATGATATTCCCCAAATTTATCTCCACTGTTTGGCAGATGGACGAGATGTGGGAGAGAGAACTCTCAAAAAATATTTAGAAGAAGTAGAAGAGCAAAAAATAGGAACTATTGCAACTATTGGAGGGCGGTTTTACGGCATGGACCGTGACCAAAATTGGGAACGCATAAAAGCGTATTATGATGCCATGACCATTGCAGGAAGCGTTATTTCCGAAAAATCATGGCCAGAGGAGGTGGATAATTATTATTCCTCCACCACTACTTCGGATTATTATTTGCCTCCGGTTTCGTTTTCTGAAGCGGGAAAGATTCGTCCAGATGATATTGTAATTTTTTGGAATTATCGAGTAGACCGAGCACGGCAAATTTCTTGGGCACTGGTGAGTCATGATTTTTCGGCATTCCCAGGAATCCGAGAAATGCCTCCCCAAGACTTTTTTCCGGTTCGCATACCGGCGGATAATTTAGGAGCTTTTGGGAATTATTATCCTTTTGCCAAAACACCCTTCTCTTTTGGTGCCCAAGAAATACCCAACACTCTGGGAGAAGTTGTTTCTAAGGCAGGAAAAACACAGCTGAGAATCTCGGAAACCGAAAAATTCAACCATGTGACATTCTATTTTTCAGGAGAAAAAAAAGACGCATTTTTAGGAGAAGACCGTATTCTGGTACCCTCTCCTAAATGTAATTCGTACGCAGAAAAACCAGAAATGTCCGCACGGGAGCAAACAGAAAAACTTTTGGCGGCATTGGAGGAAAAAGAATATGACCTGATTGTACAAAACTTTGCCAATCCCGATCTGGTGGGGCATTCTGGAGATTTAGAGGCAACGAAAATTGCCGTTTCCGTGGTGAGCGAATGCTTGGCGAACCTCATCCCTAAAATGCAAGAAAAGGGGTATACCACGCTTATTATCGCCGACCATGGCAATGCCGACGAAATGATTCTTCCGAATGGAGAAGTTTCGGCATCCCACTCTAAAAATTTGGTTCCCGCAATTCTTATTTTTCCTTCCCATACAGGAGAAATACGGGATTTTGGAACCCTTGCCGACATTGCCCCCACACTTTTGGATATTCTCAAACTGTCCATTCCCAAAGAAATGACGGGAAATAGTCTTATAACACCGACTCTGATGAGTATTTAAGATGACTTGAGTGTCGTATATAACGAAAAAGACTCTCCAGAATTTCTGGAGAGTCTTTTTTTGTGATCTGGTGGTGATAAATTATTGGCACGCTTCACAGTTGGGACCATTGAGGATAGAACACATCACGGCATCAATGCTTTTGGCAACCGGTGAAAGTTCTTCTTCATTATAATTTTCCCTTTTGTGGCTACCCTTTTCTCCAATGGTTGATTTTTCTACTTGTGTTGCACCCAAGGTTCTCAGGTAGTAAGTGGTTTTTAATCCTTTTTCCCATGCCATTTCGTATACATCTGAAACTTCTTTTCCGCTTGTTCCGCGATAAAAAATATTAACGCTCTGGGATTGGTCAATCCATTTTCCGCGGGTTGCAGCGTGCTCTACAAAATACCGAGTAGGAATTTCGAAAATTTCTTTGTATTTCGCGCGAATGGATTCTGGAATATCTAAAATGCGCTGGATAGATCCATCTGCTGCCTTGAGTTTTCGACACATTTCTGCGCTCCAAATACCGGCTTTTTTCAGGTCGTGTACCAGGTCTGTGTTAATGACCACAAACTCTCCTCCCATGTTGGATTTCACATAGAGATTTTTGTAAATGGGCTCTATGCACGGAATGCACCCCGCAATATTGGAAATGGTTGCGGTGGGCGCGATTGCCATGCAATTGGAATTCCGCATTCCATATTTTTTTACCGCTTCGCGCACAGGGGTCCAATCCATTTTTCCCGTTTTGGAGACTCCCGTCTCCATTCCCCGTTCTTCTTCTAAAATGGCAATGGTATCCACAGGAAAAATTCCTCTATCCCATTTGGATCCTGGAAATGATTGGTATGCACCCCGTTCTTGCGCCAGTTGGGACGAAGAGAGAATGGCATGATACGAAACCATTTCCATCATTTCATCAGAAAATGCTACCGCTTCCACAGAATCAAAATTCATGTTTTTGGCGTAGAGAAGATTTTGAAATCCCATAATCCCCAGTCCTACAGGACGGTGGCGCATATTAGAGTTTTTGGTTTCAGGCGTTGGGTAAAAGTTAATATCTACCACATTATCCAGCATTCGCATGGCGATTCTTATTGTTTCTCCTAATCTTACTGCGTCCAATTCTCCGTTTTCGGTAATGTGCTGCGCCAGATTGATGGACCCGAGATTGCAAACCGCGGTTTCATCTTCGGAGTTGTTGAGTGTAATTTCGGTGCAAAGATTAGAATTGTGCACCACTCCCACATGGTCTTGGGGAGAACGGATATTACAGGGGTCTTTAAAGGTAATCCACGGATGTCCTGTTTCAAAGAGCATAGTGACCATTTTTCGCCAGAGATCTTTGGCTGCCATGCGCTTATATTTTTTTATTTCTCCTGTATTGGCGAGATGTTCATATTCTTCATAGCGCTTTTCAAACGCCTTTCCATAGAGGTCATGCAGGTCAGGCACTTCATTGGGAGAAAAAAGTGTCCAGTCTTTATTCTCTCTCATGCGCTTCATAAAGAGGTCTGGAACCCAGTTCGCCGTGTTCATATCATGGGTTCTTCGTCGTTCATCTCCCGTGTTTTTTCGGAGATCCAAAAATTCTTCCATATCCAAATGCCAAATCTCTAAATAGGCACAAATGGCTCCTTTTCGTTTTCCTCCTTGGTTTACCGCAACGGCAACATCATTATTAATTTTTAAAAAGGGGATTACTCCTTGGGAAGTCCCGTTGGTTCCCTTAATGTATGATCCCGTTGCCCGAATATTGGTCCAATCGTTTCCAATTCCTCCTGCCCATTTAGACAGCTGGGCATTGTCGGAATATGCCTTAAAAATTCCGGTCAAATCATCTTTAACCGTAGAAAGGTAGCATGAAGAGAGTTGTGGATGGTTTGTGCCCGCGTTAAAAAGAGTGGGCGTAGAGCTGATATATCGAAGTGTGGAAAGTGCCTGATAAAATTCAATGGCTTTTGCTTCTCTATCCCTCTCGTTTATCGCCAGCCCCATGGCAACCCGCATCCAAAAATATTGCGGAACTTCTACTCGTCGTTTTTCAATGTGTAAAAAATATCGGTCGTACAGGGTCTGCATTCCCAAATAGGTAAGGAGATGGTCTCTATCCGGTTCTAGGGCATCGGCAACGCGTTCGAGGTTAAACTCCAATAATTTCCCGTCCAGAAGCCCATATTCTACCGCTTGTTTTAAATTTCGGATAAACACTGTTTTATAAGTTTCTTCAAAAACTTCTGAATCTGCCGGTATTTTTTGCTGAAATGCCTCCCGCATGGTATTTCCCAAAAGAAGTCGAGACGCCACAAAAGAATACGCATTATCTCGCTCTATAAAACTCTTTGCCACCATAATGAGGGCTCGAGAAATATCTTTGGTGGGGATTCCATCAAAAACATTCTTTTTAAGCTCATTTACCAGTGCTGTCAGATCTACTCCTTCTAGCCCGCTACTGGCTCTTTTAAAGTTTTCTTCTCCTTTTTTCAAAGAGAAAAGGCTGGAGGTTCCATCTTGCTTTGTGACTTTTAATTTGTTGTTTTCAATTTTTTGGAGTTCCTCTAGTCGTTTTTCTGCTCGCATTTTGGCGTGTTCTGCTCGGTACAAAATATATCGCTTGGCAATCTCAAAAAAATCGTGTTCCAAAAGGGAAACCTCCACGGCATCTTGCACGGTTTCCACATCGGGCGCTTCTTGCCCTACAAATTTAAGAGACACTTTTGTCAGAATATCGTCGGTTACCGTTTTTACTTCCCCCTGAGATATAGGGCTTTTCGCACTTTCTGATGCTTTTAACAGCGCCATTTCAATGCGACTGCGATCAAAAAAGACAATTTCACCGTTTCGTTTCTTAATGTGGGTAAAGGTCATGGGGAAAAGGGGGAAAAATTTTTAGACACAAAATATAGTGTCTCGTGTAAGAATTGACCACTTTATATTCCAAAATTTTATACATTTGGTCAAGAGAAATCTGCTCGGTATTTCTCTGTTTCTTAAAGAATCCATTCTCCTTCCGGTCGGATCTCTCTTGCGATATGAATTTTTTATTTTAGGGTTTTGAGAAATACTATTTTTCCTTTTTTTTCGCATACGGGTTTTTATCTGCGGTTCGGTATTCCATTTTTATTCCTGTTCCATCAAATCCAAATGCGTCGCGAATACGGTGCTCCAAATAACGCTTATATGAGAAGTGAATAAGGGAAAGCTGTGCTCCAAAAAATATAAAATGAGGAGGGCTCACTTCCACCTGCGTTCCATACTTAATCCGGGGACGGGTATTTTTGGTTCCCGCGGGAGTATGTAAATGCTGAGCTTCTTTTAAAAATGCGTTCAGCTCTCCAGTCCCTATGCGTTTTTGGCGCTCTAAAAAGACATTTTTTGCGAGTGGGAAAATTTGTGGAATATTTTTTTTATTGAGGGCGGACACAAACAGCACTGGCGCCCAGGGGAGAAATTGAATTTCTCGGTGGAGATAGTTTAAAAATTTTGCCTGTTCTTCTTGTCCTTTTTCTTGCGTGTCCCATTTGTTAATAATGAGAATAACTCCGGTGTACATATTTTGAATTTCTCCTAAAATACGAAGATCTTGAGCGGTAACGCCTTCTTTGGCGTCTAAAATATACAGTGCAATATCACACTCTGCGATGGCTTGAAAACTCCGCATTACGGCATATTTTTCGAGCCTATCAGAAATATTTGATCGCTGCCGAATTCCGGCGGTATCGATGAGTGAAAATTCTTGTCCGTCTCTGCTTATTTCCGTGTGTTTGCTGTCTCGTGTTGTTCCGGGAATATCCGATACAATACACTCATCTTTGCCTAAAATAGCATTTACTAGTGATGATTTTCCCGCATTGGGACGACCGAGAAATGCTAATCGAATAGGGGCGGTAGAATCGTCGTCGTGTTTAAATCGTTTTTGAAAACTCCGTTTTTCTAGATGCGTTTCAATAGCGTCTAAAAGCCCTTGTACTCCTCTGTTATGTGCTGCAGAGATAAAAAATGGATCTCCGTCTCCGACTGCGAGGGAAAAAATCTCTGGAAAATCTTCTGCTCTATTTCCCGAATCGGCCTTGGTTCCTACCAAAAAAACGGGCTTTTTTTGTTTGCGCAACAGTTGTGCCGTTTCGTAATCGTTTCTGGTGAGTTCTTCTTTGGTATCAATACAGAAGAGAATGAGATCGGCTTCGCTGGCTGCCAGGCGTGCTTGCACTTGGGTATCCGACTCAATACTTCCTCCGGTTTCCTCAAATTCTAGTCCTCCCGTATCCACCAACAAAAAATCTACCTTTTCCCCTTCATATAAAGCGGTAATAGTATCCCTGGTGGTTCCAGCAACATCACTCTCAATAGCTCGCCGTTCCCCCAGGGCACGGTTAAAAAGGGTGGATTTTCCCACATTTGGACGGCCGACGATGGCAACAATAGCTGGCACGAGGAAAAGAATACGGGAAGACTTTAAAATGAGCAATGGGGAAATTTTTTATTGATATTTAAATGGGTACGATGTTTGTTTTGAAAAGTTCTTCCATCTTTTTTTCTACCTCAGGAAAAATTTCCGTTTCCAAGGCGTTTTGTTCCGATTCTAAAAAAGGAGCGAGGACAAAATCTGCTGTGTTTTCAAACCGTTCTTTTATGGATGAGAAAACCCCAATTTTTATACGGGCAATATCCTCGGTCCCCAAGGCCCTAAAAATATCTTTTAATCCATTGTGTCCTCCGCTGGAGCCTTTTTCTCGGTATCGAAGAGTCCCAAAAGGGAGATCTTTATCATCCACGAGAATGAGGATTTCTTCTGGTGTAATTTTATAAAAAGAAGCAATAGCTTGTACCGATTGCCCAGAAAGGTTCATAAAGGTTTGCGGCTTGAGGAAGAGAATTTTTTCGTTTCCTTTCTCTCTCAACAGCGGGTCATGACCCGCTGTTACACGACCGCGGACACCACCCAACATGGGGTCATGACCCCCTGTTATATAACCTTCGCAGACTTGTCCAAAAAATTTTTTCTCTTCTTTCCAAGTTGAAAATCCCCATTTTTTTTGGAGAAAATCTCCTAGCAAAAACCCTGCATTATGCCGCGTATGCTCGTATTTTTTCCCCGGGTTTCCTAAAAAAACCAAAAGCCGCATAAAAATTTATCGTCGTAAAAGGAAAGGTTCAAAAGGGATTTCTTGTTCTCCAATATATAAGGGGGTGCCCCGTATTGCTCCTAGCCGTAAAAGTTCCCGTTCGATTCCGATTTTTTGAAAAATATCCCGGAGGCGCATCATGGCGTCCAAAACCTTAATATCCGTCATCACGGTAATTTGTTCTATCCGCTTCCCAGATATACGGTATCCCTTTCCTTCTGGTGTAATAGTCCACCTCTTTGGATTTACTTCCTCTAAATGTGGACGAAAGACGACTCTTTCCGGATTGGTTTCCATTTTTCCCAGCTCATCTCGTTCTTTTTGTTTTTCTTCTGCAATATGTTTCCAGAGGAGTTCCAAAAGTGCTGGAATATTTTTTTGTGTAATAGCCGAAATAAATAAAATGGGAAGACCTCTCAGATGCGGATGCGCATTGAGAAAAATATCTTTCACCATTTTTTCCAGCTCTTCGTCATTTTGGAGTGTATCGGCTTTAGAGAACGCAATAATTTCAAATTTTTTGCCCAGTTCCGGGGAATAGCTCTCCAATTCTTTTCGGATAATGGCGTAGTCTTCTGCAGGGTTTTCTTGAGAAATATCGACCAAATGGACCACAATTCTACTCCGTGAAATATGGCGTAAAAACTCGTGTCCTAATCCTTTTCCTTCGTGTGCCCCTTCAATAAGTCCTGGAACATCACACGCCACAAACGATCGAGTAGGGGAGAGACGAACAACACCCAGATTAGGAATAAGCGTGGTAAAGGGATACGGGGCGCACTTGGGGCGTGCGGCAGAAATAGCGGAAATGAGGGTTGATTTTCCCGCAGAAGGGAGTCCGATAATTCCGACATCGGCAACCAATTTTAGTTCCAAATCTAGGATGCGTTTTTCTCCGGGTTCTCCCAGCTCGGCAAATCGTGGAGTTTGTCGAATAGCACTTTTAAAGTGTTCATTTCCATATCCTCCTATTCCTCCCAACGCGGCCGTATATTCTTCTTCGTGAAATGAGAAGTCGTATAAAATTTCTTGTGTTTCGTGGTCTCTTACTACGGTTCCTACGGGAACTTCTAAAACAATGTCTCCCCCATCTTTTCCATTTTTTTCGTTACTGGACCCCGTTTCTCCATTTTCGGCGCTAAATGTTTTTTTGGTATGAAGCTCTATAAGTGTGTTAATATTTTCATTGGCCTTTAAAATAACGCTTCCTCCGTGTCCGCCGTCTCCTCCGTTGGGACCGCCCTTCGGCAAAAATTTTGCGCGCAAAAACGACATACTGCCGTTTCCTCCTTTTCCGCCAAATACTTCAATACTGGTGAGATCGCAAAACATAGGGAAGAAGATAATGTGCACCGAGGAGGGTAACAAAAAAAAGGAAGAATACCAAACAAAGCCTAAGTTTCAATTCGAAGTGCAACAGGGGAAACAATAGAGAGCGAACATA
>JBAXIU010000055.1:0-8307 GCA_037138215.1 Candidatus Peregrinibacteria bacterium
ATGTTCGCTCTCTATTGTTTCCCCTGTTGCACTTCGAATTGAAACTTAGGTCTTAATAGCAACTCATGTGCTTCTAGCGCAGCAATAGCCCCTTGCCCGGTTGCTACAATAACCTGCTTATGCGGCTCGTCACTGCAGTCTCCTGCGGCAAAAAATCCTTTTACACTTGTTTCACACCGTCTGTTAATAGGAATTTCTTTTCCTTCATTGAGGGGCAAAAATCCTTCTAAGAATTGGGTTGCAGGCATTTGCCCTATTTCTTCAAAAATTCCATCGCACGCAATTTCGTATTGCTCTCCTCCATGGGTAGAAACCAGGACTGCTCGCACTTTCCCCTGTTCATTTAATAAAATTTCGTGCGTGAGCGTGCTGTATTTTACCGTTACCCGAGGAGACATCGTAATTTTTCCCATCATCACTTCTTCGCCTATTAAATGGTCAATATTCGTAATCAGAGTAATGTCGTCTGTAAATTTTTGGAGTTGCAACACCACATCCATAGCCGAGTTTCCACCTCCTAAAACCACCATTTTTTTGTCTTTATACAGCGGTGCGTCACAAGTCGCACAAAAGCTCAATCCATTCCCTTTCATGGCTATTTCTTCTCCAGGAACATGGAGTGTTTTTGGAATTTTTCCAGAAGTACACACAACCGTTCGCGCGGTGTAGGTGTCTCCTTTTTCGGTGGTAATGGTGAAATGTTCCTCAAAATTTCCAGAAATCGTTTTCACATACTGGTCTTCCATGACCCACAAATCAAAGTGTTCGCTATCATCGTGCACTTTTTTAATATGGCTATAAAACCGCGAAGTGAGTTCTGGTCCTGTTGCCTGTTTTACGCCCGTGTAATTTTCGATATCTGACGACCACATCATTTGCCCGCCAATATGCCCGCAAAGTAGTCCAATGGTCATTTTTCGGCGAGACGCATACACCGCGGCGGTCATTCCAGCAGGACCGGCACCAATAATGAGGACATCAAAAATTTTTGGAGGAGCGGGCTTTTTTGAAAAATCAAGCGCAAAGCCAAATTGAGCGGTTTGAAGAGCCATAAAAAGTGGGGTTTATATTTTTTTCGTGGGTGAGTGTAGCAAAAAAATGAACAAAAAGAAACATTGGCTTCCCTGCTAAAATAGCATCAAAGATGCTTTAAAAGCATGGATATATACAAATTTTTATTTCTTAATGAAGTGTACGATTTCCAGAAACATAAATTTGAGGAGAAAAATTTTCTTGAGAAAAATCCATAGCCGTAATACCATCAATCACACCCCCTAAAGCTTGAGATATATCCCAATAGAATGAAGAATCTATACGACCTTTAATAGAATATACTGATGCAGGAAGAGATACTTCATTTGTTATCTTCTATATCAATGATTCCTTCGCTTTTGTTTCAAAGTAATCCCTTTCATTGCAGGAAAGAGATTTGTTATGATAAGTTTTTACAATTTCGCTGAGGAGTCGTTCCAACTCCAATCGTAAATCCATAATTCGTTCTCCAAAGTCAGTAAAGATTACTGATTGATGAACATCTTCTTTGCATACTTTCTCATACTGCTGACAAATATCAATGGCATCCTGAAGACCATCTAACGCATGTTTCATAAGAAAAGAAAAAAGAGGAGCGGTACTTTCTTTTCTTTCTTGTCAATTTTATTTTTTGTACGCATACTTGGTGCGCTTTTTTCACCTTTTTATGACCTCACAAAACCTCATCCTCTCCCATATTTCCGAATCTTTTTTAAACACCCTGGAAGGTTTTGGCGTAGTAGAGCGCGGACATTTTGAAGTCAAGGGAAAAGCGGAAGACGGGACCCGCCTGCATACTGATTTTTTCGTGAATTATCGCCTTCTCACCACCGCTCAAGAAAAAATCCTAACGCCTCTGTACATTGCTGCCATCGAAGAATTTTTTAAAAACCGTCTTCAAAATCTTCTCATCGTGGGCGTTGCTATGGGTTCTTTGTCGCTTCCCAAGGTTATACAGCTCTCCTTGCATGGAAAATACGGTATTGAGTACGCCTACACCGAAAAAAGAGAAGGTATTTTAGGGATTTTTGGAGAACAGGCAAAAAAATGTGAAGGGAAACATCTCCTATTTCTCGAAGATGTGTGCAATAATGCCACTTCCTCTAAAGAACTCATTGCGGAAATATACGCCAAAAAAGAAGATCTGGGCATTACCGGATATTCCATTTTGTACGGCGTTCATCGGGGGCACGCGTTTTTAGAAGAACCAAAAAACGAGGTGTACGCCATGAGTATGGTGTACGCCCCGTCATATCATCAAAACGATTGCCCCGCGTGTGCAAAAAACATCCCGCTGCGGCAATATAAAAAATAATTATTCTCCTGCTCGCTGTGTCACCAGTGTTAAAAACTCATCGAGTTCTGCTCGAGATTTTTTATTTTTTTCTCCCAAAATATCAAAGGAAGTGGTTTTAATTCCGCAAAACCCCAGCCGAAAGGATCCCCATCCAAAACGAGTAAGCCCTGGGAATGTTTTAAATACAAAGCCAGGACCATCGCAGGTGGTAAAAATTTTGGCGGTTCGTCTTTTTAACAAGCCTTCTGATTTTCCATTTTCTAAAAATCGGAAGGCAAACCCTGCAGAAAAATTGGTATCCATAAAGTTTTTCAGAATAGCCGGTGCATCTCCCCACCAAACAGGAAAAACAAGCACCAGTTCGTCTGCATTTCTTATTTTCTCTTGAATGGCCAACACTTTTTCATCTTTTGCAATCGCTTTCATATCCTCATACTCCAAATAATCTTGCTTCCATTCGGGCGTATAGAGATTCATTATTTCCCCTGTTTTTCCGGCTTCTTTGAGAGCCTTCAGGTAAGTAGTGGCAATTTCATGGGTAAATCCTTTGGAAGACGGATGCGCGGTGATGATAAGTGAATGAGTCATAAGGTACAGAGAAAGAGAGTAAAATGGTGGGTGAGGCGGGGTTCGAACCCGCGGCCAATAGCTTAAGAGGCTACTGCTCTACCGCTGAGCTACTCACCCATTTTTTGCTCGCTGGAGGATTCTACGAAAAACTTTGGCAGGAGCAAAGGTTTTTTGTAAAAATAAAATCCGTGAAACGAAAAACCCTTCTCTTGTGGGCGTTTGGAGCCTTTTTATGCGGTGTTTTTGTCATGGACATTTTTCGCACAAAAGAAGTTCTATTCGGAGGATTTCTTTTTTGGGGGCTCGCTTTTTTTCCCTCACTGCCTCTGCGCGCTATTTTTTTGTGGGCCCTGTGCTTTGTACTGGGTGGGCTTCGGCTGCTGTTGGGGATTGAAACCTTGGAAGCACCTCATATTGCTGCTCTTTTTACTGGAGAAAAAACAGAACAATATACAGTTGTAGAAGGCGTTATAGAGCGGTTTCCAGAAGAACAAACCGATAAAACAAGGATTTTTGTGCGGACAGAAAAAATTTTGGAAGGCGAACAAGAAGCTCCAACCTTTGGAACCGTGCTCGTTAATCTTCCGGCAGGTGTTTTTTTAGAATATGGAGACCGTGTACGCATTTCTGGAGTACTGAAAAAACCATTTATCAGCGAAGTGTTTAACTACCAGAGGTATTTGGAAAAAGAAGGCGTTTATGCCTATTTTGCGCGAGCAAAAGCAACGGTCATTCCGCGCGATGATTTTTCGACCAGAGAACAATTTTGGAAAATGATTTTTACATTTCGGAAAAATTTTGAAGATCGCCTCCATGCACAACTACCTAGCCCGGAAGGGAGTTACGCCATTGGGATTATTTTAGGCGCAGAATACGGCATTCCCGATAGTATTATCCAGGAGTTTAATATTACAGGACTCCGCCATCTCCTCGCTCTTTCAGGCTTTAATATTACCATTCTTATTATTGCCGTATTTTGGTGCTTGCGAATTTTTCCCAAAAAGATCGCCGTATGCTCTGCCATAACCCTCATTTTTTTATTTGTCATTCTTACGGGCGCTTCTGCTTCCGTTGTTCGTGCGGCGGTAATGGGGATTTTGGCCATGGTTATTCTGCATTCTGGCAGACGGATTCCGTTTTACCTTCTCCTTGCTATGAGCCTCTCGGGTATGGTTTTTTGGAACCCTTTTTTACTAGTATCGGATGCATCACTCCAGCTCTCAGTTTTGTCACTCATAGGATTGTATTCTCTTTCTCCACTGTTGGAACAATGGGCCTCTGAAAAAATTTTCCCGAATATTTTTGGAATTCGCGAAGCCTTGCTCGCCACCGTTTCTGCCCAGATCATGACCATGCCGATGGTTCTTGCTCTTTTTGAGAGATTCTCCCTTATTGCCCCCCTTTCTAATCTTTTTGTAGCACCCCTCACGAGTATTGCCATGCTCTTTTCTGCCCTCGTCACTCTACCATTTTTAGGAACGCTTTTTGTTCCGTTTGCATGGGTTATCCTCTCCTTTTCCCTCTTCTTAGCACATATTTTTTCTCTCATCCCTGGTGCGCAAGCCAATTGGTCACTTCCTCTGCCCTTCGCCGGAATAATTACCATTCTCCTCTTTTTCTTTGCGGAATATGGGCGAAAAAAACTCTTATCTTCTGGTTTTAGGCAAAAAACAGAAACAAAATAGAAATATTTTTCTTGACTCCTTTTAAATTATAGAGAATAATTTTCCATAGAAAATATATTTTTTTTAAAATGAACAGTGGTGTTCCCAATACAGTGGCAAACAAGCGAAAACAACAGTTTCAAAAAGCGTGCAAAGAGCACGGGCTTCGCCTTACCCCCCAAAAAAGTACTATTTTTGAAGCCCTCGCCGAAACCAATACTCACCCCACGGCGCAAGAACTCTACACTGCCATCCAAAAACACTTCCCAACGCTTTCGTTTGCAACCGTTTACAAAAATCTTACCCTATTCACTAAAAAAGGGTTAGTGCAAGAACTAGACTTTGGAGAGGGGTTTAAGCGCTACGATGCACATTTAAACGAGCACCATCACATTTACCACACCAGCACTAAAACGGTAGAAGATGTGATTCTCCCCAACAATACCCATATCCCTCTTCCAGCCGAACTGTCCCATATTCCACTCAAAAAAATCCACATCACCTATGTGGTCTAATCTTTTTGTCCATTAACCCCTTTTTTATGAACACTTCTGTTCATCTTCAGTCGGCGTTAGCAAATACTTTTGCGCTCTATGCAAAAGTACATTCCTTTCACTGGAATGTTACTGGTCCTCGGTTTCAAGAACTGCATGGATTTTTTGAAGAGATATATTCTGGGCTCTGGAAAGAAGTGGACGAAATCGCAGAGTTATTGCGTATAGAAGGATTTGAAGCCCCTAAAACACTTTCAGAAATTATTGCAGGCGCAAAGATTTTAGAATGCCCAAACACTCCTGATGCAGACGAAATGCTGCAAATAATAAGAGAAGATCTAGAAACTTTGAGGAAAGTGTATATCACCGGTGCACAAGAAGCAGAAAAAGATGGAAACTTTGGAGTAGAATCCTATTTAGAAGAACATGCCACCGCCTATAAAAAAACACTTTGGATGATGAAGAGTATGGTATAAAAAGCAAATTTCATTCCCTCCACTCCCCATACAAAGCAACCGATTCTCCTTTTTTCAGCGCCCAGAGGTGATTTCCAAAGTCAAAATGCCACCATTCGTATTCATTCAGGGTAAATCCTTCTGCATCCATGGCGGTCCTCAGGATTCTCCGATTTTTCGTCACCTCTGGTTTGGTCTGTACGATTTCGTAAAAAAATGGGCCGGCTTCTGATCCAAATGCGTCAAAGCCGGTTCCCATATCCAACTCCTCTCCTGTGGCGTCTACAAGGGTCAAATCCACCGCTCCACCCGTAGTATGGGGAGGAATAATTCCGTCCATATACGGAGAGAAAATAAATTTCCCCGTTTCTTCAGAAAGCTGATCATCATTCCACTGTGGATTTTTAATCTGGAGTTCAGACCAATATTTTTTGTAGAGTTTTTCTTGGAGAGAGCGAGGGCGAAACCCATCCCAAACCTTTATTTTTAAGCCATTGGGAAGTTCAGATTTTACTCGTAATAACTTCTCTCCCACTGTTTTACGCACCAGCATTTGGGGCGCAGACGCCAGTCCTTGCAAAAAATACTGCGGTTCTCCCAAAATCCCCAGAGTTTTCAAGTCTACTAATGGCTCGTGGTTTTCTTGGAGAGGAAGAGAAGAAAGACTCATACAAAAAACCCAATGACAACAAAGTCATTATATCACTTCTGGCATTTGTTTGTTGCTTATTCCGAAAATAACTATTTTTCAGATTTCTGAAGAACAGAAACAGTAAAACCAAAAGCAGAAAGAGTCCAAAGAAGCAGAAGTAGTATTACAGGAATGATTCCTTCTAATACCTCTGCGCTCAAAACCTCGGCCCCTCTGCCGATTTGAATAAACGCAATATGAATCGTCACTACGAAAAAAAACGGATACACCAGGCGATGAAGGCGTTTCCAGTTCCGTTTTAAAATTTTCATAGCCAAGACATTGGAAGTGAGCACGAGAATAATAGCAATAAAAAATCCCATTAACCCCCAGGGGATAAGAGTATTAAAATCCCACATCTCTAGAGCAAAAATACCAGAAGGAAAAGGTATCTGCTGAACAAAGAAAAAGCCAATAGCATGGGCAATTCCAAGGGATCCACAAAGAATACCAAACTCCTTCCGAAGGGGTAAAAGAGTGCGGAGAATACGAAAATCAAGAAATATATCTCCCAATGGTCGTACTGCCAAAATACCAATCAGCAAAACCCAACAAGCACTACCCAATTCCGAAAATTCTTCTGGAAACATAAAGAGAAAAGCCCAAGGAACAAGAGAGGCAAGAAGAAGAATTTTTTGTACCCATGGGTAAAAAGGAATTTTACCCTCCAATAAAAAAGATCGAAGAAATAAAAGGAAAGAAGGCATAAAATAGGAAAGAAAGGATGATTATGGTTTTTTCAAGAATTCTGGATCACTCCCTACTCGGCTTTCTTCCGGCAAATCTTGATTTTGGTACTTTGAACAGGCTTTTTCTCCGTATGGAACAAGAGCAGGAGAACTCATCTGCTCAAAAGCCAACTGGCAAACCCGCATTCCCGGATAAAGCGCTACCGGGACACGATTCAGATTCGTAATTTCTAAAGTAATCGTTCCTTCAAAACCCGCATCAATAAAGCCTGCAGTAGAATGGACTACAATCCCCAATCGTCCCAGAGATGATCGCCCTTCTACGCGTGCCACCAGATCACTCGGAAGTTTTATTTTTTCAAGTGTTACCCCCAGTACAAAGTCTCCCGGATGGACAACAAACGCCTCTCCAAGGTCTCTGGTGTCCAATCGGGTAATATTCCCCTCTGGCATATTTTGAGGGTCTAAAATCGGCAAATTATTCGTTTCATAAGTTTTAAAAAATCTTCCCAAGCGAAGATCTAAGGAAGAAGCGTGTACTTGAGACAACCAATCTTCCTGGGAAGAGGTGATCACGATCTCACCAGCCTCTATTTTTGCAAAAATATCTCGATCAGAAAGAATCATAGGAAAAAGAAATATATCACCACTGTACCCGCCGCTGATGGGTTTTATCAAGTTTTTCAAAAAAAATACGCGCCATTAAGGCGCGTATAAGAGAGTTGAGAAAGAAAAAAGCCCTGTCTTGGCGGCGACCTACTCTCCCGGGACCAAGGGTCCAAGTACCATCGGCGCTGGAAGGCTTAACTGCTGAGTTCGGAATGGGATCAGGTGTACCCCTACCGCTATAGCCACCAAGACACGACCTTTTTCTCAAAAGATCCAAAACACAACCGGAAAAAAGTAAAATTCTGAACAAAAGAAACTGTTTGTCAAACGGCTTTCTCAAGAAGAGAATCAGCAAAAAGCTCAAAAAAGCTCTTTGCCGACTCCTCCTTTCAAAAGCAATATGTCAAAAAACAAAAAATCTAGGGTCCATTAGTACGGCTCGGCTTAACCCTTCACAGGGCTTACACCTACCGCCTATCAACCTCCTGTTCTCGAAGGGGACTCACTGGGAGAATTTATCTTGAAATAGGCTTCCCGCTTATATGCTTTCAGCGGTTATCCCTTCCGAACGTAGCTACCCGGCACTGCCCTTGACAGGTACAACCGGTACACCAGAGGTTCGTCCATTCCGGTCCTCTCGTACTAGGAACAGATTTTCTCAATTCTCCAACGACCACGGCAGATAGGGGCCAAACTGTCTCACGACGTTCTGAACCCAGCTCGCGTACCGCTTTAAATGGCGAACAGCCATACCCTTGGGACCTTCTACAGCCCCAGGATGCGACGAGCCGACATCGAGGTGCCAA
>JBAXIU010000056.1:0-8149 GCA_037138215.1 Candidatus Peregrinibacteria bacterium
TTATGTTCGCTCTCTATTGTTTCCCCTGTTGCACTTCGAATTGAAACTTAGGAAACACTTCACAAACAGCACAGCCATTTAAATGGGTTTTATGGGTGTATTGGGTTTTTGGAGAAAAGGAGGGTGTTTCAGGAAATTGAGAGTCTAAATAATAATAGGACTCCTGAAGAGTGCAAAACAGGGGAAATTAAAAAATGTGAAAAGGATACTCATGAAGGACTTAATGGTTTGATGGGAAAAGTAGGGTTACCTTCCTACAACAATGAAGATACACTGCCGAAAGGAAAAGAAGCTATTTGGAATCAATCTGATTTTATACAGGCGGAAATCATCCCAAGGATGGAAAAAGCATTAAGAGGAATTGCGACTATAAATTACGACAAAAAGACTAACTCTCTCAGATATACTCCACCTAAGAGGAAAGAGTTCGAACTTTTAGAAGCCCAAGTAGAAAAAGCATTCGAAAAAGCGATATACCAAGTAAATAGTTTACCAGTAAAGACCGGTGTGAGCGTCGAAAATTTGAAGACAATCATCTTGGAAAGTCTGCAGAATTCGGAGTAAAAAAAGAGGAGAAAATTTGTACTGTGTTGAGCGTGATGTACAGTCGCGCCTTTTTGTTTTTTGTTCCCCAGTATTTCTCCATAGCAAAAATACGGTTCAAATCCATCCGCGTTAAACCAGCTCACAACTTTATAAAGTTGTGAGGTTTTCAATACTGGGTAAGATATCCAGACAAATAACACAATATAACTAAAAAGAGTGGTTAAAAACCACTCTTTTTAAAAAACAAGAGAAAGACTAAACTACGCCACATCTTTCTCAGTTTCCACAACCCTCTTTTTTCGTCGAGGAGTAAAACCAGATAAAGCACGAATAGAAGCCTGTGCAGAAACAAGTGCATTACTAGTTCCATGAGATTTTGCAAATACATCAGTAATACCTGCTAAAATCGCAATTTTTCGGAACGCTCCTCCCGCAATTACTCCTGTTCCAGATGGTGCAGGCATCAAAAGCATCGCTGCAGACTTATATTTCATCTTCAAATCATGAGGAATAGTTCCTTCTATAAGATCTACCGTAATAAGATTTTTCTTGGCATCAGAAACCGCTTTACGAATAGAAGTTGCTACTTCTGCTGATTTTCCGGTTCCTACTCCTACTCGTCCTTTTTTGTCTCCAATCGCAACGGTTGCTCGGAATCGAAGTCGTCGTCCTCCTTTTACCACACGGGTTACGCGCGCAATATCTAACACTTCTTCATCAAATTCTTTTTCTTCTTTCCCTCCTCGGTCTCGTTTTCTTCCGTGCCCCCCCTTCCCTTTTGCTCCTCTGGCACCTCTTCTTGCACCTCCATCTCGGGGTACATCAAGCGCCACTTCTAAAGCAGAATCCCCAGCGGTATTTCCATCATTCTCCAATGGCATTGTTTCCAAATCAGTCATAACAAAAGAAAAGTTAAAAAATAAGACCCGCCTCTCTTGCTGTTTCTGCAAAAGCCTTTACTCGTCCGTGGTAGAGGTATCCGTTTCGATCAAAAACACAAGGACCAGTATATTTTTCCCCCAAAATCTTAGCCAACTCCTGAGCTCCTGCAACATTTCCCTTTTTCAAAGAAGCAGAAGCAATCGTTACTCCTTTTTCATCATCAATAAGCTGGGCAGAAATCCCCTTTAAAGAACGGAATACTGTTAATCGAGGTCTTGCAAGAGTTCCAGAAATACGAGCCCTAATTCGGTGCTTTCGTCTTTGCCGCAATAATTCTTTTCGAAGTGCCATACAAAAAAGTAAAGAAGAATATTATTTTCGTGATGAGGATTTTCCTGCCTTTCGTCGGACAAATTCCCCCTTGTACCGAACCCCTTTCCCCTTATAAGGTTCTGGCTTTCGAAGTTTTCGAATATCTGCAGCGAACTGCCCCACTGCCTGCTTATCTATCCCACGAATAACAACGATATTTTTATTTTTCCCCTCTGCTTCCATATCCACCTGAACTCCTTCAGGAGCTTCCATAATTACCGGATGGGAAAACCCAAGACTGAGGGTAATAGTTTTCCCTTCGGTTACCGCACGGTATCCTACTCCAATGATCTCTAATCGTTTTTCAAATCCGGTTGCCACTCCAACAATCATATTGGCAATCATTGCTCGGGTCAAACCATGAAATCCTCGAGTTTTCTTCTCGTCATCCAGGCGTCCTACCAAAAGGGTATCATTCTCCCTTATAACAGTAATACCTGAAAGAATAGGAAATTCAAGAGTTCCTTTTGCACCTTTTGCAACAACTTTATCGGAAAAAATTTCGATTGTTATGCCACTTGGCACTGCCACTGGGAGTCTTCCAATTCGAGACATAAAAAAATTAAAAAACTTCACAAATATATTCACCTCCTACCCCTGCCTTCTTCGCTTCTTGGTCGGTTAAAAGCCCCTGAGAAGTAGAATACACCCCAATTCCATATCCATTTCGTACGGGACGAATTTCTGCATTTTGAACATACAATCGTCTTCCAGGTGAGCTTCTCCGTTTCAATTGAATGTTACGAAGTTCTGGACTGAGATAAATTTTAAGCTGCGGAAACTTTTGATCCTGGACATGACGAACCTTTTCTACAAATCCTTCTCGAAGAAGAATTTCAATAATGTCTTCCTTAAAACGAGAATGCGGAACCATCACGAACTCATGTCGAGCTCGGGATGCATTTCGAATGCGAGTAAGAAGATCTGCAATAGGATCGGTATTCATGAGAAAAAGAATAAAAATTACCAACTCGACTTTCGAAGCCCGGGGATAAGACCGCTTGATGCCAATTGTCGAATACAAATACGACACATATCAAAGTATCGAATATATCCTCGAGGTCGTCCACACAGCCCACACCGATTTCGAACCCGACACCGAAGTGCTGGAGTTTTCCCTGCCTGAAGCGCACGGGTTACCCGTGATTTTCGCTTCTCATCCCGAGCAATCATGGAAAGTTTCGCCATACAAAAAATTATGAAGGAGTGCGCTGAAAAGGGAAGCCGTATGCTCCCAGGAGGATCTTTGCCTCCTCATCGTTTGTTGCGGTTGTAGAAATAGTAACCTGAATTCCGTAATTTTTTACCACATCATCGTAATGAATTTCTGGAAAAACGGCGTATTCTTTGACTCCAAATGAATAGTTCCCGCTTCCATCAAAAGATCTTGCAGAAAGCCCTGAAAAATCTCGAATACGAGGAGCGGCAATCTCAATAAATCGTGTTAAAAAATCATGCATCTTTTTTCCGCGGAGAGTTACCATAACCCCCACAGGCATCCCCTTTCGGAGCTTAAAATTAGAAACAGACATTCGAGCCTTTTTTACTACTGGTTTTTGACCTGATATTGCCTCTATCCCTTTTACAACAGGAGCAAAGTCTTTTGCGCCATGAAGCCAAGACCCCATTCCCACATTAAGAGTAATCTTTGTCATACGAGGCAAAGAAAGGACATTATCTCGTCCAATTTCTTTTCTTAAAACCTCTAATTCTGCCGATACTGGAGATGATTTTTTCTTCGCCATTCTATGACTTTGTAAAATTATGAGTAATGACTGATCCCGTTTTTTTTGCCACTCTCTGCTTTCGCCCTTCTTTGGATACCAAATACCCAACTCGTGTTGGCATTTGAGAAGCAGGATCAATAAGCATTACATTTGAAGCATCAAGAGGCGCTTCATACTGAAGGCGTTCTCCAGAAGATTCTCGAGTTTTTTTTCGGTGCTTCGTAATAATATTCAGCCCCTTCACCACCAACTTTCCATCCTTTGGAATAACACGGAGAACTTCTCCTTGTTTTTTCCTATCCTTGCCGGTAATAACCACGACGGTGTCGCCCTTTTGGATTTTCATGAAAATTTATAAAACTTCAGGTGCTTGAGAAATAATTTTTTGATACCCCCTTGCTCGAATCTCTCGAGCCACAGGACCAAAAACACGGGTACCACGGGGTTGCCCCTCTGGATTAACAATAACCACTGCATTGTCATCAAAACGGAGAAAAGATCCATCTTTCCGACGAATAGTGCGTGCTTGTCGCACCACCACCGCCTTCTGAACACTTTTTCTTTTTACCACCCCTTTTGGAACTGCTTTTTTAACGGTTACCACAATAATATCCCCCACTCGGGCATAACGCCGCTTTGAGCCCCCTAGCACTTTAATACACATCACCTCTTTGGCTCCTGTGTTATCTGCCACTGTTAAAATTGTCTGAACTTGAATCATACCAAGGAAGAAGTAATATTCTCATTTTTCACCACCCAACACTTTCTCTTTGAAAGAGGTCGAGATTCTTGAATAGAAACTGTATCCCCCTCTTTACAAGCATTCATTTCATCGTGAGCGACGAATTTCTTAGAAGTTCGAAATGGCTTTTTGTAGATAGGGTGATTTTTATACGAATGCACCGTTACTACAATAGTTTTATCCATTTTTGCCGATGTCACGATTCCGCTCTTGGTTCTCATAAAGAATGAACTGAAAGTTTTTTTGAATGTAATGCAGTAAGCAATTGTGCAATAAGTTTTCTCTGCTTTGGGTACTTTGAAGTATCTTTTTGCTGCCCAACAGCAATCCCCATTCGAATTTTTACTAACTCTCGACGAGCCTCATCTAATTTTTTCTCGAGGTCTCGTATGGAAAGTGCCAACAACTGAGAGAATGATTCGATTTTCATATTGCGATTTTTGAAACAAAACGAGTTTTAACTCCTAATTTATGCCCTGCAAGACGAAGCGCCTCTCGAGCCAACACCTCCGTAACCCCCTCAACCTCAAACAAAACTGTTCCAGGGTGCACTGCTGCAACATAGAGCTCCACAGATCCTTTTCCAGATCCCATCGGAACCTCTGCTGCTTTTTGAGTAACAGGCTTGTGCGGGAAGATACGAATCCATGTTTTCCCTCCTCGTTTCATAGACCGAGAAATTGCTCGTCGTGCTGCTTCAATTTGTCGAGAAGTAATTTCTCCAGCAACTTCAGCTTTTAAAGCATACGCTCCAAATGCAATTCGAGCTCCAGTTTGAGCAGTCCCTGCAAGACCGCCCCGACCTCGGTGCCATTTTCGCCGTTTAAGTTTTTTCGGAATAAGCATAAGAAAGAAATGCATCCAAGAGATAATGCTTCGTTCTGACCAGAAAAAAGCCGGTGAATGTTCACAAAAATAGAAATGAGTGTCAAGGACTTTCTTTCAAAAAAATATTGAAGGGGACGGGAAGCCCATTAAAGCTCGACAAAATCTCTTTTTTTTGATATCATATAGCGAAGATTTTTAGGAAAAGAGAGAGAAATCTTGTGTCTCACCTCATTCTTCTTGTACGATTTCGACGAATTCCCCCATTACTTTTTCTCCACATATAAACTTTTCACCTTTTGAATTCGGCAATTTTTCAATACTCGACTCTCTTTTTTGGGGAGGAATTTTCCTCGTCTTCCTTTTTTTGGCGTGGGAATTTTTTCGTCACTCGCATGACCACAAACGAGCAAAAGAGTTGGTGTTTTTTCAGGTAAAAATCCCTAAACAAGACTCTAAAGAAGACCGAGAAACCGTGGGAGAGGAATATGGATCGTCGAAAGATTTTATGAAAATTTCTGGGGCTATGACACAACTCTATGCCTCACTCTTTTCTATTGGGAGTGGGAAATGGAAGTATAAATACCTGTTAGGACAAGAGTTTTTTTGTATTGAGTATTATGTAGAAAAGGGACTCATTAAATTTGTAGTAGGAGTTCCTCCTTCTTTTTTAAGTATTGCCGAAAAACAAATCTCTGCGTTTTATCCGGATTCTGTGCTGGAAAAAATTCCGAGACCACAAATTGTTACCAAAGACCAAAAATATTCTGGAGGGCATCTTTATTTGGAAAAATCCTTTATTCTTCCGATACGAAAAATGGAGCAAATGCAGGCAGAACCTATTAACAACATTATCAGCTCTCTTTCCAAGATTGATGTGGATGATAGAGCAGGGATTCAAATGATGTTAAAGCCAGAAATGAGCGATTGGCACGCTGCCGGAATGAAAAAAGCAGAAGATATGTATAAAGAAAAAGATAAACACGAGCACACTTCATGGCTACTGTTTCCTTTAACATTTTTGGGGACCCTTTTCCGTATTATTTTTAGCGGAACCGAACACGAAGATTTTTCTGGAAAAAATGTGGATGAAAAAGGAATGGTACAAACCACTCCCATGATGCAAGAACGCGTAAAATCGATTGAGGAAAAATCATCAAAACAGGGATTTGATGTGACTATTCGGGTCCTTGCGGCTTCCAAAACAAAAGAGCAAGCAGAGCAGTATTGGAAAGAAATAAGCCACTCTTTTAGCCAATATAACAATCCGGATACCAATGGATTTTCAAAATCGTACAATTATTCGGTAGAGTGGGTAAAGAACCATTATGAAGCACGGAATTTTTCGCGCCCTCCATTTTTTTGGAGCTGGAGATTCCTCTTTGCTCCTCACGAGTGGAAACAAATTTTTTCCACCGAGGAAATTACGGCCCTCTACCATTTTCCGAGCATTCGATATAACTCGTCCCCTGCTATTGAATGGCAAGACTTTAAACTTACCCCCCCACCAGTAAATATGCCTAAAGAAGGGCTTTTACTGGGGATAAATGATTACCGAAATGTGAAGACCGAAGTCCGCATTTTGCCGGATGATCGAATGCGACACTTTTACCTCATTGGAAAGTCAGGAACAGGAAAGTCTACCATTTTGGACCAAATGCTGAAACAAGATTTAAGAAATGGAAATGGTCTGTGTTTGGTAGATCCGCATGGAGACCTGGTAGAAGCAGCGCTCCCCTATTTGCCCCGAGAGCGAGCAGAAGATGTAATTGTTTTTGAACCGGGAGATATGGACCGCCCTATGGGACTGAACATTTTGGAAGCAGAAACCGAGGACCAGCGAGAATTTATGGCGCAGGAAGCATTGGCGATTTTTATTAAGCTGTACGGAGAAGAAATTATGGGACCGCGGTTGCAGAACTATTTTAGAAATGCAGCATTAACCCTTATGGCAGATGAAGAAGACCCCGCAACGCTGATTGATATTATGCGGCTTTTTACCGATGAAGATTACCAAAAGATAAAAGTGGCAAAGGTTACCAACCCATCCGTAAAGGCGTTTTGGACACAGGAATATGCCAAGTCAGGACAGCGAGAAAAGGAGGAAATTATCCCGTATTTTGCGGCAAAATTTGGACCGTTTGTTACCAACCGGCAGATTAGAAATATTATTGGACAGCCGAAGTCTGGTTTTGATTTTCGAAAAGTTATGGACGAGGGGAAAATTTTGCTGGTGAACCTTTCCAAAGGAAAATTAGGAGATTTGAATGCGAAGCTTTTGGGAATGATTATTGTGTCTAAGATTCAAATGGCGGCGATGAGCCGTGCCAATATTCCCGAAAGTGAACGAAAGGATTTTTTCCTTTATGTGGATGAGTTCCAGAACTTTGTAACGGAGAGTTTTGCATCTATTCTCTCCGAAGCCCGAAAGTACCGCTTAGGGCTTATTGTTGCCCACCAGTATATTTCTCAGATCACCAAAATGGACGGAGGAGGAAAAGGAAGCCACGAGGATACGACCATTCGAGACGCGGTATTTGGAAATGTGGGATCGATGATGTGTTTTAAAATTGGTGCGCAAGACGCGGAAACCATGGCAAAAGAGTTTGCACCCGCATTTACCGAGCAAGATTTGGTAAATATTGCCAACTACCACGCCTACATTAAGCTGAATATTAAAAACACCACTTCCCGAGGATTTGTAATGAAAACCATTTACGACAAAACGGGAGCAGACAAAGAAGCAGCAGAAGCGTACAAGCAGCTTTCTCGCCTAAAATACGCCCGAGACAGGGCATTTGTGGAAAGGGAGATAAAAAGGAAGTTGTTGTAGAAAAAGAAAATAAAATGGCTATTGACAAATAAAAAAAGAAAGAGAAAATACAGCCTCTTTATTTTTATTTATGAATGCCAAGAGAAGAAGAACCGCAGAATTTTCCCCACAAAGTACAATTATTGATGGATTAGGATCCATGGGAGGCTCTATACACCAGCATCTTTTAAATCCTAGATTTTAATTCGAAGTGCAACAGAGTGAATTAAAATGAGGAGGAGT
>JBAXIU010000057.1:0-7889 GCA_037138215.1 Candidatus Peregrinibacteria bacterium
GAAACTCCTCCTCATTTTAATTCACTCTGTTGCACTTCGAATTAAAATCTAGGTCGCATTGTAAAAAAATATATTTGCCGGATATATTCCTGAGAGATATAATAGGGGTGTTGGTGATAAATATTTTGATATGCAGTATTTCTCTTACACCATTGCAGTCTGTTGTTCCTCTCTCAAAAATACATTGAGAGTCTGTTGCTGTTGATAAAAAATAATCATTTTCAAACACTCTTCTCTCAATGAAACCTTTAAAATCCATTGAGCTTTTTTGTAATTTTTCTTTTTTTATGAACACCTCATCCCTCTCTACCATTGGAAACACTCCCCTGACACATTTAGAAACTTTTGCTCCTACCCATAACCTTTTTGCAAAAATAGAATCCAGAAATCCTCTGGGCAGCGTAAAAGACCGTGCTGCCATGGGGATGATTACCAGGGGCGAATCATTAGGACTCTTAAAACCAGGAGGAACCATTATAGAAGCAACTTCAGGAAATACCGGTATAGGACTCGCATGGATTGCCCTTAAAAAGGGATATAAACTCATCGTTGCTATGCCCGAAAATGCCAGTGAAGAACGAAAGCGAGTCCTGAAATTTTTAGGCGCAGATATTGTTCTCACCGAAATGGCGAAAGGAATGAAAGGAGCCGTTGCAAAAGCCATAGAAATTGCCGAAGAAACTGGTGCATACTTCTCCAATCAATTTGAAAACCCTGGGAATCCAGATTTTCATTATCACACTACGGGACCAGAAATTTGGGAACAGAGTGGCGGAAAAGTAGACATCATCGTTTTTGGAGTCGGAACCGGAGGAAGCATTATGGGGGCTGGGAAATTTTTGCGGGAGAAAAATCCCAATCTGCAAATAATTGCTGTAGAACCAGCAGAATCTCCCGTGCTCTCAAAAGGTCCAGAAGCTGCCGGACCACACGCCATTCCGGGACTCGGTGCGGGATTTATCCCAAAAATTGTTGACCTGACCCTGTTTGACAGTGTTGAAACCGTTGCTTCGCCAGATGCCCGTGCAACCGCGCGAGAAATCGCCAAAACCGAAGGACTCTTTGTGGGGACTTCCAGTGGAGCCGCTGCCTTTGCAGCTCGAAAAGTAGCAGCAGAAAACCCTGAAAAATTCGTTGCAACACTCTTTCCGGATACGGCAGAACGGTACTGCTCTACACCTCTTTTTACTGAAATTTTATAAATGGAATACTTTTGGTCATCTCTTCTGATTGCTGTTTCTCTGGCTATGGACGCGTTAAGTGTGTCGGTAAGCAGTGGAGCTGCAAAAGGATCCCATTCGATTGCTCGGGGAATTCTTATTGCCAGTGTTTTTGGAATTTTTCAATGGGGGATGACCGTAGGCGGAGGGCTTTTCGGAGCCCTCATTCCTGATAATTTTTTAGCATACGGGAAAATTATCGCCGGGTTACTGGTTATTTTTGTTGGAGGAAAGATGATTTGGGAATGCTTTGGCGATGAGGAAAAAACACCTCCATTTTCTTTTGGATGGCTTTTTGTGGCCGGTTTTGCCACCAGTATAGACGCCCTGGGGATTGGGATGAGTTTTGCACTGTTACAGCGCCCCTTTTGGGGCGCATCGGTTATCATTGGTCTCATGACTTTTATACTCTGTTTTTTGGGGTATTTTCTGGGGAAATTTTTACAAAAAATCCTTGGTAAAAAGGCAGAAATATTTGGAGGAATGGTTCTAGTAGTTATTGGAGGGAGTTTTATCTTTTCGGTTTTTTAAAACCCTAACGCATCCAGCCTTCGCACTTCTTCCTTCGCTTCTTCGTCGTACGGAGAAAGATCAAGAATTTTTTCGTATATTTTTTTTGCTTCTATAAAGCGCTTTGCTTCGCGATAGGTATCTCCCAAAAGGTAGAGAAATTCTATATTGCGAGGATCGAGTCGAAGACATTGCTGAAAAGCGTCAATCGCTTGGTCATAATTTTTTACTGCAAAGTACACCTGCCCCACATTGGTATAGCGAATAGGGGAGCTGGAATCAATTTTTGCAGCCTCTTCATAGTGGTAAATGGCGGATTCAAAATCTTTCTGTTGAAAAAAAGTAAGCCCTAAATTGGTATGAAAGGTTGGATTTTGGGGGTTTTCTTCTAATAGGCGGAGGTATAGTACCTCTGCTTTTCCGTATGCTTTCGTTTGGAGATAGAGGAGTGCCAGTTTTTCCAGCGCTGCCAAATAGTTTTCATCCCACGATAAAATTTGGATAAAGAGTTTTTCTGCTTCGGGGAACTCTTTTCGTGCAAAAAAGAGCTCTGCACGACGCATAAGAGCAGAAATTTCCTGAGGAGAAATCTCCTCCAACGCCCCTTCTTCGGGCATTACCGATGGAAGATTCTCTTCGTCCCCCTTCTCATAGGGGGAATCTTCTTTTTCTTCCTCTTCCGAAACCGTATTTTCTGAATCTATAACGGATCCTTCATAATCCCCCTTGCCCCCCTTCTCAAGGGGGAAATCTTCCTTTTCTTCTGGCGCCTCATCTGGGGTTACGGGAGAGGAAACAATTTCTTCATCTTCCACAACAGGAGCAATAATTTCTTCCAAAGGTTTTTGTTGTTCTTCTTCCTCTGTCGCTTTTTCTGTTTCCCCTTCTTCTGTGGCCAGGATTTTGGCATTCTCGGCGTCCAGTTCTTCTTGTTCTCGCTTTGCTTTCTCAATCGCCAATTTTAAAGCGGTTTGCTCGGACTGTTTCCCCTTGAGATAATGGATAAAAAAGAGAGACAAAAGCCCAAAAAACGATGCAAAAAAGAGGGCAAAAAGCAAAGGGAGGTATTCGGTCATAGCTGTTCAATAAAACGATCAAAAAATACGGCGCTGTCTTCTGGTCCGGGGCACGCCTCGGGATGAAACTGCACAGAATAGGCCGGGAGTGAAATATGGCGAATTCCTTCACAGCTTCCGTCATTTAGGTTTTCCCAAAGCATTTTCCAGCCCTCTGGAAGGCAAGAGTAGTCCACCATATATCCATGATTTTGGCTGGTAATAACGCATTCTCCTGTTTCTGTATTGCGACATGGTTTGTTTACACCACGATGCCCGTATTTCATTTTTTTTGTTTTTCCCCCTACTGCTAACGCCAAAATTTGATTTCCGAGACAAATTCCCCAAAATGGAATTTTGTTCTCTAGCGCATATTCTACGCTCTTTTTTACCACGGGGGCTACTACTTCCGGGTCTCCTGGACCATTGGAAAAGAAAACCCCATCTATAGTCTCTGTGAGAGCAGAAAGATCACTGTTCCATGGCAGCTGAATAATTTCTATATCACGACTGAGGAATGCCCGTAAAATATTGTTTTTGACCCCAAAATCAAACATAGCAATGGTCTTTTTTTTGTGCGGAGGCGTATAGATTTTTTTTACCGGAGTAGAAACTTCTGCCACCAAGTTCTTTTTATTAGGGTCTTCTACATCAGAAAAATCCCGGATTGGTTCATCCTCTGGTAAAATTTGCCCCAGCATAGAACCATTATCGCGGAGATGTTCTGTAAGGGCACGAGTATCAATACCTGAAATACCCACCATCCCTTTTTCAGCCAGCCAGGAAGCAAAGCTCTGCTGTCCTCGAAAATGGGAAAAACTCTCCGAATATTCGTTTACCACCACTCCCCGAACCGCAATACGATCGCTCTCAAAATATTTTAAAATTCCGTATTCATCTCTCTCTTCGGGCATCACTCCATAATTCCCAATCATTGGGTAGGTAAAAACAATTACCTGCCCCTGAAAACTGGGATCGGTAAGCGATTGTTCATAGCCCGTCATTCCGGTGGTAAACACCACCTCTCCGTCCGTAACGCCTGTTGCGCCAAACAGTTCGCCTTTCCAAACTGTTCCATCTGCGAGTACCAATTTTCCAGAAATCATAAGTGTACCGGAAGAAATATCACGGCAATGGTGCCGAAAGAAGGCAAAAGAAGCAAGGGGCAAAAGAACAACGGCTTATACCAAAAAAGAATTAAGTAGAAGATTCTCAATCTGAAGTGATGGTGAAAATTGGCGTTTAATTCGACAAATCCCCCAACATCGACGAAGCCCCTGGGGAGAGATAATTTTCCCCAGAAACCACTTTTTTCCCTGTCTCTGCTTCCAGTTCTAATCTCGCATTTTTTGCAATGCGTCCCCCTTTTTGGGCAGAAACGGTGTTTTTCAAAAGTCCTTCGGCATTCTCTTTTTCGGCAATTCTCCGGGTAGAAAGCTCTGCTAAAGCAGTAAACAGGAGCTCTTCTTCGTTCATGTGGTCCCGCAGGTTTTGTGTTTTGAGACTTTTGAGGTTTTTATGCTCTTTTACAGATATTCCACTCCATTCCTGATGAATAATATTCGTGAGCATCGCAAATTCTTCGCCCTTTTTTACACCATGCTCATCCCAATAATCGGTGAGTTTATTGCGACTTTCTTGCCCGTTCATGCGCTGTTGAATCCATTTTTCGCTTCTGCCCAGTTTTTTCCAATATTCTCGGCTTCTGTTCAGGGCTTTTTCGGGGTCACTCATTTCTTGCATTCGTTCGTATCCTACTTTTGCGAGCCACAGCTTTATGGGTTCTGCTTTGGGGGACGGAACAGACTGAATGAGACGAAGAAGAGTTTCTACCGTGGCACAGTCGGTTCCCCGCATCTTTCCGTCTTCAGCAAGCATTTTCAACCGGTGACAATTTGTCACCGATTCATTTCCTTCTTTTTTTAAGCGCTCTGCCAGTTTATTCCAATACTTTCTGGCTATTTGAAAATCCGTTTTGTCTGTAAGCGCCGCAACAATATCAATCACCGAAAAATACCAGGTTTCGATCTTTTCGTCGTAATGGCGACGAATACGGAAGTTTTCAAAAATGGCAAGAGCAGTAGTCATAGAATGAAAAAATCCAGGTATACGATAGCATTTTTTTTCATAAAAAAACAAAAAAGTGGATTTTTCCCATTTTCTCATGCAACCTGTTCTTTCCATACAAATAAGACCTCCATAGCTTTTCTGGGCGTCATTTCTGCGAGATCCATGGTTTTGAGTGCCTCTTCTATCTCGGACGGTTTTTGAGGCGGAGGTACCCCTTTTTGAGGGGAAGATTGCCGAGCGCTCACTTCTGGATTATCGAACAGAGAAATTTGTGCACCGCGCTCGGATGGCGTTTTTTCGTTCCGTTCCAACATTTCTAAAATATTTTCCGCCCGCGTTACAATGGATGGTGGTATTCCTGCTAATTTTGCCACTTCTACTCCAAAACTCTTTTCTGCCCCGCCGGGCAAAATAGTGTGCAAAAAAACGACGCCATCTTGTGTATTTTCGAGGACTTGAACCGAAAAATTTTCGGCATGGGGAAGTGCTTCTGCCAGCGCAATAAGTTCGTGATAATGCGTTGCAAACAGAGTTTTTACCTGTTTTTCGTGGAGATATTCCATAATTGCCCAGGCGATAGAAAGCCCATCGGTGGTGGAGGTTCCCCGTCCAATTTCGTCCAGAATCACAAAACTTTTTTCGGTTGCGTGGCGCAAAATATTTGCCGATTCCTGCATTTCTACCAAAAAAGTGGATTCCCCTGTGGCGAGCGAGTCTCCTGATCCGATACGGGTAAAAATGCGATCTCCCACGGGCAAACTGGCTTTTTCTGCCGGAACAAAGCTGCCGAGATGAAAGAGATAGAGAATAATGGCATTTTGACGAAGAAAAGTAGATTTTCCCGCCATATTGGGTCCAGTAATGAGGTGAAAATGTGAGTGGTGCGTCATTTCTAAGGCATTGGAAACAAAGTGCTTTCCTGTTTTTCGTAAAAATGTCTCTACTACAGGGTGTCGCCCCTTAATAATTGCTATTTCGCCTGCTGTATTTAATTCGGGGCGCGTAAAACGGTGTGTTTTTGCCGTTTTTGCAAAGCTAGAAACGAGGTCTATCTCGGCAACGCTCCGCGATACTTTTTGAATTTTTTGTGTAAATAACAGCGTTTTTTGCAGAACTTCTAAAAAAAGCTCTTCTTCTTTTGCTAAAACCTGTGCTTCTGCCGAGAGAATGCGTTCTTCAAATTGCTTTAATTCTGGCGTAATAAAGCGCTCTGCATTCGCTAGCGTTTGTCGGCGCACAAAATAATCAGGCAGCTTACTCGCTTGAGACGGAGGCACTTCAAAAAAATATCCAAAAACGCCGTTAAACTTTATTTTGAGGCTTTGTACTCCTGTTTTTGCAATTTCTCGTGCCTGCATTTCTGCCAATTCTTCTTTTCCGCCCTTGGACAGTTTTCGCAGAGTATCCAGTTCTTCGTCATATCCTTCTTCTATTACGCTCCCTTCTCGCACGCTTAAACCCGGCGTTTCGGAAATCGCCGCATCTAAAAGGGAGATGAGGGAAGAAAGAGAGCTGGAAGACAGAGGAATATTCATTTTAGAAAAACTTACACATTTTTACTTCTAAAAAGAGAGCTATTGCCTCTTCTAGGTTTTTTTCTAGCTCTTCTAGTGTTTTTCCAAAACTTCCAACGCCTTTCAGCGTTGGAATTTCTCCAATAAACATACCGTCTTCATCTTGATAAATAAGGGCAGGAAATTGCATAGCGGGAACAAAAAGAGCATATTTATGGTACCTGTTTTTTTAAGAAACTTCAAAAAATCTCTGTCTCTATTTCTATTTTCATTCCGCTTTGAGCGTTTTTCGATACTCGTTTCGCTCTTCTTCATGATCTTTCCATATTTTCCAGCGTTCTTTTTCTTCAGGTGTCCAATCGGGCTGTGGATTACCTTTTTCGTCGAGATTGAAGAACTCTTTTTCTTGTTTGGGGTTGAGGAGGACGGTGTGCCAACTTGGTCTTTCTTGAACATCTTTTGATGAGAAGAGTAGCCCCTTTCCGTCTTTTTCAGCCCACAATTCACCGGAAAATACACTTTTTTGAAAATTTCTCCTTCCTAAAAAACGACAGCCTTGAAAATCCGCAATCCCTACAAATTTACATTCTAAAAAATCTACAGTTTCTAGAAATTGAGTTCTCCAGAAGATAGAACTCCCGCCAAATTTACTTTCCAAAAAATCAGTTTCTCTAAAAAAAATGTTACCTAAAAATTGGAGAGTATTTGCAAATTTAGACGCTTCAAATCGGGTCATCCCAAAAAAATTATTATCAAAAAAGTAAACTATGCCTAAAAATTTACTTTTATTAAATCGAGTATGTCCCAAAAAGATACACCCCCCTAATAATGTTTCAGGCTGAGGGAAATTAACTCCTGAAAAATTTATTACCGGAAAAATAAAATGCGAAAAATCGAGTGTATATTTCTCTTTTTCCTCTTCTGTAAGGCGTTCCCATTGTTTTCCGTGTTCACGGATAATGTTTTCAAAAATTTTTGGCGTTTCCATGCTCAGGTCTTGTTTCTCATCTTCAATACCTAAATCCTCAAATTTTTTCCTTTCATTACGCCATTTTCCCCATGCCTCATCTGTTTTTTCTTTCAGTTTTTCCAAAACGGTTTCATCGCTCGTCATCCATCTATTAAGCGAATTTATAAAGTCCAAAACCCGTTGCCGGTGTGCAGGAGACGAAAGGGCAAGGTTTTCTAAATGAAACAATGCTCCTTTTTTGGCTTCCAAATTAGTATTTTCTCCAAAAAGTTTTATGGCATCCAAAAATTGTTGGTTCTTTTGCGTTTCGTCTTCGCGCTGTTGTTGGCGGGTTTGCACCTGTATAGATTCGGTTTGATTGGATATTTCTTTGAGGTGAATGGAGTTTCTATGGTAGAAAAGAATTGCAGTAAAAAAAGCACCATATCCAGCAAAGAAATAAAGAATATCTATATGAATTAATTTGTCCTTTTCTCCTAATGTTACCCCCATACCATTCCTAGATTTTAATTCGAAGTGCAACAGAGTGAATTAAAATGAGGAGGAGTTT
>JBAXIU010000058.1:0-7753 GCA_037138215.1 Candidatus Peregrinibacteria bacterium
TTTCTCTGAGAATACCAAAAAAAAGGTTCAAACTGAAAGTTTGAACCAACACATTACCGTTCAAATTTGCAATTTTAAAAATGGGTGACGCTCCAATTCACGCCTAGTATTGCGCCCATTTTTTTACAGGGCTTGTTTTTTGACACCCACACCAACAACAGATACCATGCTTGGTGAATTTTTCTTTTCCCACATGTCACGAGTCCTCTTAAAAATTTCCGGTGAAATGCTTTCTGGTGAAAAGGAACAGTTTGACCTCGGTTCTCTGAAATTTTTATGCGATGAAATTCGTCCTGCAGTACAAAACGGCGTGCAAGTGGGCATTGTGCTGGGAGGTGGAAACTTATGGAGAGGGCGAGATCAAGAGGCCTACGGATTTTTTAGAGGAGAATCTGACAAAATTGGAATGCTGGCAACCGTAATAAATGCACTGGTGGTTTCCAATTTTTTTGCACTCCATGGTATCCCTGCCGAAGTGCTTTCTGCGCGTATCATGCAAAATATCTGCGAGCCCTTTTCTCGTGAACGAGCAGAAAAAGGGTTTGCCGAAGGAAAAGTAATCCTTTTTGCGGGAGGAACCGGATCTCCCTTTTTTACCACCGATTCGGCAGCAGCCCTGAGAGCAGTGGAAACGCAATGTGATTTTTTAGCAAAGGCCACCACAGTGGAAGGCGTTTTTACCGCAGACCCTAAAAAAGATCCCCATGCCCAAAAATATGAAACTCTGTCGTTTCACGAGGCAATACAAAAAGATTTAAAAGTAATGGACGCATCAGCATTTTCATTATGCAAAGAAAACGCCGTGCCCATTCGCGTATTTGATGGATTTATTCCGGGAAATATATCTGCAATACTGCAGGGAAAAAACATCGGAACACTGGTGCAGTAAAAAACGGGGTTTCCGTCATCGCGAGCGAGGCTCTCGAGCGTGGCGATCCAGTTCCGTTTTGTCTTTGCGAGCCGACCGAAAGAAGGCGTGGGCAATCTATTTTTTTGGGTTTTTTGAATTGCTTCACTCTGTTCGCGAGTAACGAGACATGGATTGCTTCGTGCCTCGCAAAGACGGAACACAAATTTGATTACGAATGCGGACACGACTGGCAAGTGATTCTTTTGGCCGTGGGTGTTACCGCAAGCCCTCCTTTTGCCGTTTCTCGAAGTGCCTCACCCATGTGAGAGGCAATATTGGTCATGGCTTCTACCACTTCATCAAAGGGAATATGACTGGTGATTCCCGCAAAACTCATGTCACTGGCGGTAAGGGCGTGCACTACCCCCATTCCATTGCGCTTTACACACGGCACTTCCACCAATCCTCCAATAGGGTCACACGCCAATCCTAAAAGATTTTTTAATGCCAGCGCTGCCGCATTAATACACCGCTCGGCAGACATTCCGCGCATGGCAGAAACAGCAGCAGCAGCCATAGCACTGCTGGCACCCACTTCTGCTTGGCATCCAGCAGCAGCAGCAGAAAAAGTTCCAATATTCGCAATTACAATTCCTATCCCAGCCGCGGTTAAAAGCCCATCCACCGCTTTTTCCTCCGATAAATTCCAGCACTCTTGCACGGCTAAAACCGCTCCGGGCAAAATACCCGATGAGCCCGCGGTAGGAGCCGCAACAATTTTTCCCATGCGCGCATTGCTCTCCATAACACCAATACTGTATTCCACCGCTTTACGCATTACTTCTGAAAGGAAAAGCTGGGAAGCATCCACTTCTTCTATTTTTTTGGCATCTCCCCCTACCAGCCCACTTTTGGATTTTTTGGGATTCTCTTTTCCAAGAATTGCCGACTGTTTCATAATTTGCAAGCGCTTTGCCATATTCGCACGAAC
The DNA here is from genome assembly GCA_037138215.1 of Candidatus Peregrinibacteria bacterium. GTDB lineage: Bacteria > Patescibacteriota > Gracilibacteria > CAIRYL01 > CAIRYL01 > CAIRYL01. Next base: position 1,842 of record JBAXIU010000058.1, read on the forward strand.
TTCTTCGGGCTTTCGTCCCGTTAATTCCTCTTCCCCCTTTAACACCACTTCTGCAATAGTGGGGATATTATACACCTCCATAAGTTTTGCCAGTTTTTTAGAAGACCGAAATTGAAAAGACATATATTAAAAGTGATAGTGAGAAATGTGGGGAACAAAACTAGCCCATTGGACTCCTGGCATTTTTGCCATTTTTTTAAAAATTTCTTCGTCTATTTCCGCTTCTCGAATTTCTGCATGAAAGAGAGAAAGATTTTTATTATCTTTTGTTTCCGTTCGTACCAGGGTTTGGGGAAGCGCGGTCAACAATTCTAAGATATTTTTTAGCGGACAAGCATCACTCTCAAAATGAATAAGAAGCGAAGAAAAAGATCCGTTCAAAAGGATTTCAATTTTATCGATTTCTATAATATTCACGCTTCCTCCGCCCAAAGACGAACCCGTAATAGTGTGAGAAATTCCGTTTTTTTCAAGAGTAAGCTGTACCGTATTCGGATGCAAATGGCTTCCAAGGTTCACTGACTCCATATCAATTTCCATGCCAAGTTCTTTGGCTTTTTCGTAGGCCAACGGAAGATTTTCATCCGACGGAATCATTCCTAAAAGCCCACCAATAATAGCGGTATCGGTACAATGCCCTTCAAACACCTCTCCAAAAGAACCATGAAGTTTAATGGTCGCTTTATCCGGAATATCGCCCAAAATATGGCGCGCCATATATCCAATTTTACAAGCGCCCGCAGTATGGGAACTGCTGGGTCCTACCATTACCGGTCCAATAATGTCAAAAACGCTCCAGGTGTCCTTCATAAGCCATTTTAAAAAGTGCGAAAACTATAAAAGGGTTTCCAAAAGAATGCAAAAAAATTATGAAGCCAAACCACCAGATACCTTCCACAAAATTTCAAAGATCTGTTTTTGGGTTTGGGCCACTGCGGAAGATTCAATGATAATGGCAAAAATATGCGGTTCAAACGAGACAATGAGTACCTTTTCATCAAAAATATTAATCTCATTTTCTACTTTTTCGGTGGGGAAAAGATCGCGCGAAAGGAGGCGTATTTCACGATAATACTGCTCATCTTCCTGGTGTACTTTTTTCCCCTCTCGGTCTTTTGGAGCCAGTCCTCGTAAAAATATTTTTTTTTCTGCCCGTTTTGCCACATATTCACGGTCGTACTCTGGCCAGTGAAGACGAATATTTTGGGAATTGGCAATACTGAGGATTTCGGTGGTAGCAGAGAGGGTTTCGGCATAGCCTTTTTTTGCACCTTCCAAGCCCTCAAAAAAACGAACGCGGGGACGAAGTTCTTGCAATCCGGCCATACTCTTTAGCATGGGGACGATTTCTGAAAAATCTTTAGTGCGTTTTTGGATGGTGAGCAAAAACTGTTCTGGTGGCAGCGCAGAAAATTGTTGAACTCCTGCTTTTTCGCTCACACTCACCAATCCGTCTTCTAAAAGTTTTTGTAAAACTCCATATGCCGTAATACGGTTCATTCCTGCTTCTTCCGCAATGCTGGATGCGGGAGCGATACCTTTTTCTAATGTCGCGAGGTAAACGGTAGACTCTTTCTCAGAAAGCCCCACACCTTGGAGCGTTTTTTTGAGCGTTATACTATTCATGAGGAATATTGAAAAAAATTGAGTGGGATAAAAAAATACTTTTTTTACTTCCTTACAAATAAAATATCAGTTGTATAATATTTCTACAAGTCTTTATTTTGGCTTTTTTAAAAGAAAATATCTTGACTAAAAAAATGGAGAGTGGAAAAATATTCCTGTTTTTTTACCCCCTTTCTGTATGTCTTGTTGTTCTCCTGCGCTGCGAGATTTTTTGGAACTAAAATATTCTGAGTTAGAGGAATTTAACCTGGATATTAAAAATGAACGGCTTTCCGGAATGGACGATGATTATTTTGAAAAGAAAATTACGGCATATTTAGAGTCGGAAAAACGCATTAAAGCCGTAACGGTTTGTTTTTCTGATTTAGAAGGAAAACTGCAAATGCTCGATTATGACAAAAAATATTTTCTCGATTCGTACGAAAATCTTACTTTTGATGGATCGTCTATTCATGGGTTTACCGATCTTGGAAGTTCTGACCTGCGGTTAAAACCTGACTTTGGATCTTTTCGGCTCCTTCCGGCGGATTTTTTTGGTTCTGGAAAAGCAATTTTATTTGCCACTGTACGGGATAAAGATGGAAGCCAGTATGCGGGAGATTTTCGAGGTGTTTTAGCAGAAAAACTGAAGAGTTTAAGAGCAGAAAAAGGATTTGTATTTCAGGTGGCACCAGGAATTGAAGGATTTTTATTTTCCGGGACCGATGTGGAGCAAAATTTTAAAGAGGAAGAAGGCTTTACCCTGGCAACAAAGGGTGGATATTTTAATGCTCTTCCCCAGGATGATTTACGAAAATTTATTGACGCGGTGGCAGAAGTGCAACGGGCACTCGGGTTTGAGAATGAAAAGGACCACGGAGAAGTGGCACCGGCACAATTTGAAATTAACTTTAAATACTCAGATGCGCTCATCACTGCCGATCAAATTCTGTTGTATAAGCTGGTAGCACGCCAAGTAGCAAAGATGATGGGATTTACCGCTTCCTTTTTACCAAAACCACAAGCGGGAATTAACGGGAGCGGAATGCACTCCAATCTCAGTATTTCGCAAAACGGAAAAAATATTTTTTATGATGCCAAAGGAGAAGATGGACTCTCTGATTTTGGACAACGCTTCACCACGGGAATTCTTGCCCGGGCAAAGGAACTGTGCATTATTATATGCCCCAGTGTAAACGCATATAGACGACTAGACCCCAATTTTGAAGCACCCAACGAGATTAAAAAACACGCGTGTGACCGGGGATCAGTTATCCGAATTCCACTCGCAAACGAAAAATCTGCACGAATTGAAATTCGTGCTGTTTCTCCAGATGCAAACCCATATCTTACTTTTTTTGCCGTGCTCCATGCTGGCTTAGAAGGAGTTTACCTTCCTGAAAAGGAGTATAAAGCATTAAAAGAGCAAGTAGAAAAAAAGCCCGTAAAAAAATTATATGGCAATATTTTAGATGCTCTTGCGGGATACAAATCCTCTCATTTCCTGAAAGTTTTCTTGGGAGAGAAAAACCACGAAAAATACTACGACCTCAAAAAAACCGCAGCAGACCGTTCTCCAAAAGCATTAGGGAAAAAAGTAAAGCGAGGCGAGGTGATTTACCACCACGAAATAACAAACCAGATTTTATGGAATGATTTTTAAGGAAAAACATTGCTCATTTCATTCTCCCTTTGTCTTTCTCGGATAATTGTTACCGGCTTTTAAAAATGGTTCCCAGTGGAAATGTCACGACTTATCAAGACTTGGCAAAAGCACTGGGAACCAATGCTGTACGAGCAGTGGGAACGGCGATGCGGAAAAACCAAAATGCGCCCGAAGTCCCCTGTCATCGGGTAGTGTATAGTGACGGAAGAATTGGGAATTATTCTGCATTGGGAGGTATCCCTCAAAAAATACAACTCCTCAAACAAGAAGGAGTGGAGGTAAAAAACGGAAAAATTGTAGATTTTGAACAAAAACGATTTCTGTTTTCAGACCTATTCTTCCACCATTAAAATAAGGGGTTCCTCAAGGACAAAGGGAAGTTTTGCAATCTTTTGGGCAGCATTTTCTACCCTCACTAAAGGCGCTTTGTGCAATACAAATGCCAAGGGCAAATCATCATGTCTATTTTGAATTTCATCAATAGAAATGCCCTCTTCTGCAAAAATTTCTGAAATCTTGGCAATCACTCCTACGCCATCTTTAATTTTTACCCGAAAATAAGTTGCTTTTTGGATATTTTCTCGAGGAGCAGCGATAAACGGCATACGATTTTGGAAGCCCAAAGGAGACCTTTTTTTCTCTGGGTTTGAAGAAGAACGAAGAATTTCTCCTAAATCGGATACGATAGCAGTTGCAGTGGGAAGTGACCCAGCACCAGCACCCACCAGAGAAAGAGATCCTAAAAAAGGTTCTTCAATAAGCATTCCATTGTCCGGTCCGGAAATATTTCCCAAACGAGAATTTTCAGGAACCAATCGGGGATGAACCCCCAAATACACACCTTCTGGTGTTTTTTCTGCCCGTGCAATAAGACGAATATGTTTCCCCATTTTTTTGGCAAACGCAAAATCACTACTCAAGAGATGAGAAATCCCATCTCGCGGAATACCTTCCCAATGAGGGATAGCGGTCCCAAACGCCAATGCCGTAAGAAGAGAAAGTTTTTGAGCACTATCAAATCCTTCCACATCAAAGGTCGGATCCGCTTCGGCAAAACCCAATTTTTGTGCTTCTTTCAACACTTCTGCATAATCTTTTCCTCCTTTTTCCAGCTCTGAAAGAATGTAATTGCAGGTGCCATTGAGAATACCAGAAATTTTGGAAATATTTCCAGCAGTATAGTACTTTCGAAGAATACGAACAATGGGGATCCCTCCGCCCACGGAAGCCTCAAAAAGAAGTTGTACACCATTTTTTTGAGCGAGATCAAACAGATCTTCTCCGTACTGGGAAAGCAGGGCTTTATTGGCTGTCACCACATTTTTCCCATTTTTCAGCGCCGTTTCCACAATCGTTTTTGCGGCGGTGGTACCGCCCACCACTTCCACAATAGTATCTATTTCAGGATTATTAAAAATTTCATCACCATTTTCGGTAAATAATTCCACCGGAACACCTTTAAAATCGGTTTGGGAGAGATTTTTGGTGCAAATTTTTTTCAGATGGATAATTGCACCGTTTCGGGCCTCCATTTCTGCTGGTCGTTCCCGCAATATTTTTACTACTCCACTTCCCACCGTACCAAACCCAAAAACACCAATATTCATACGAAAAAGGAAAAGGACAGGGGTATTGTGGCAGAAAAAAAGAATTTGACAAATGAAAAAAGAAGAAGCAAGGTGCACCCTCTATTAAAAAGATAGAATCTTTTACCCCCTTTTTTATAAACATGAAAAAAGGACTAGTAATAATTCGATTAACGGCGACAGAGTTATTATCATCGGGATGTGCGACTTTGGAGACTTAAAATTCCCTAAAAATTCTTTTTCGATACCTAATAATCTATTGTGGAGAGAGCGAGATGGGAAAGCGCAAATAGAAGCCGATAATGCTCGAGAAGAAAGCATTGACAAGTGTCTCAGTTATAGATCACTACAAGCACGCAGTGGCAACATCGGGAATATCACTCTTTCTCCATGCGAATAAACGAAACCCCATTATTTCTCTTGTGCTAGTTCAACTCTCCTAATTTGAATTTTTCTTGGTGTGGGAAAAAGAAAGAAAACAGATACCGTGTAATCTTATTTTATAAAAATGAAAAAGACAGAGCTTTTGATGTTATGTGCTTTAGCAATACCAACATATGCATTACCTCCTTCTCAGACAGTTACAGTAATAGGAATGAATCATGATACACCTGCTAATACTCATATTTTAGAATCAGTTAAGCCTCTCCTGAAGAATATTTTACAAACATGTAGTCCAGCAGACACCATTGTTATTGGCCTAGAAGGGGGCGACCCTTCAGGACTTATAGATTCTTTTCATGAGGATTCTCCATATATGCTTTTACATAATTGGATTGCTGATAATATCGGAAATTGCCATGAAGTTCATTTTGAGGGAATCGATAATCAGATACCATTGATTAATGAATCACTACAAATAATGCATGACCTATTAAAAACTGAAGCTTTAATGAAAAGTAAAAATTGCGAAACGAAGGAAGGAGTAGATTGTCAAAAATTAAAGGATCAGTATTGCATAATACAACAAGATGCAGCAATAAATTTACAAAAAAGAACTGGGGTATTCTCTAAAAGGGTGTGCTAGAAAAGTAAAAAAAGTGGAAATGAGGGAA
>JBAXIU010000059.1:0-7614 GCA_037138215.1 Candidatus Peregrinibacteria bacterium
TGTTCGCTCTCTATTGTTTCCCCTGTTGCACTTCGAATTGAAACTTAGGTTTTGTTGGGGGAGTGGGGATTTGTTGCTTTCTCTTTTGGGAAAAATTGCGTACTCTTTTCTCACGATTTCGCCTTTTTTAAAATGGCTCTTAATGATCACCACAAAAATTTTAAGGGATTTGACCTCTTTCCTGGGGAGGAGGTTCGTTTTGTAATGCGGGAGCACTGGATAGTGCATTTACTGGCTTTTATAAGCTGGATATTCTGGGGAGTTTGTGCAGTTATTATGGTGGCATTGGGGGCGTATTTTCTTGGAATCCGCTGGGGGAGTCCGACTTCCTATTTTTTAGGGGCTATTCTTCTCATGTATCTCTCGGTCGTTACGCTCTACTCGTTTATTAGTTGGCTTAATAAAGTCCTCAATGTCATTGTGGTTACCAGTGATCGGGTGGTAGATATTACCCAGATTGATTTTTTTCACCGCAATATTATTGAGACCCGTCTAGAGCATGTGCAGGATGCAACCGGAACGGTAAAAGGCTTTCTTAATACCCTTTTTAACTGGGGAGAAGTGCGGATTAGAACGGCGAATGATGTGGCAGATTTTTATATCAACATGGTGTATGACCCCCATGCCAATGCGCGAGAAGTCTTTAACCTTGCGAGCGAAGCAAAAATGAGAGAACACAAGATGGTTCAGAGAATGCAAACTCCACCCCCTCCTAAAACTCCAGAAAATCGACAAGAAAAATTCCATCGAAAAATAGAGACGATTTTGGAAAACCCCAAACAAGACGGTATTTATGTCCCAGATGGAAAAATAGATTTATAGGGTTTTACTTTTGAGAAAAAGTGAAGTATTACACAAAATACCGTTCCCAAAAGTTTTTTCCAAAATACCGTTTAAATACCGGAAACTCTTTTTTTTGTGGTATCCCATTGATTTCTCGCACTGGTAAAATTCCAAAAATAGAATTGGTAATCCACACTTCTTCTCCTTTTTCTAAAATATCATCTTCCGTATAGTTTTTTTGGTGGGCGTGGAACCCATTGTTTTCTAATATTTTTAATACGAAATTTGCCATAGTTCCTGGTAAAACCGTGTTTTTTGGTGCCGTCCATACCTCATTCCTAGAAATAACCAAAATATTGGAAACGCTTCCTTCTCGAAAATGTCCCGTTTCGTCTGTTAAAATCGCTTCAAACACTCCACACTCTTCTGCTTTTTGTTTCCCCACTATGGAAGAAATTTGAGAAGTGTGTTTGATTTGTGGTGCTGTCCGCATTGCAGGAATAGTGCAAACCGAAATGCCATGGGTATATTGTTCTTCCGGAAGTGGAGATATGGGAGCGGTATGAATCAGAAGAGTAGGGGACTCGCTTCCCATAAAGCAGAAATGATTCTCTCCCCGTGTAATAGTAATACGGATTCGGGCGTTTTGGAGATTGTTTTTAGTGATGAGGGTTTCACAAATCTTTTGGTATTTTTCTTTTTCGTCTCCGTTGTTTTCTCTCTCTGTTATGGGGGGTAATGGAATACGCATGGACGAAAGAGAGGAGAGGAGGCGTTCCCAATGTTCATTAAAAAAAAGTATTTTCCCATTGTAAATGCGGATTGCTTCATACACGCCGTCGCCATACAAAAATCCATGGTCAAAAACCGAAATTTTCGCTTCGGATTCGGGGCAAAAAATGCCGTTGAGGAAGAGAATAGGGGGCATGAGAATGGAAAATTATCCTCCTGCTTTACTAGAGCACTTTTCTTCTGTTGTGCCCATTACTGTTGTATCAATCGTTCCGTATACCGAATTTATGGCGGATGCTTGACTGCTCATATTGGTGAGGTGGATTTTTACCAAATCTTGATAATATTGGGTATAGAGTTCCTTTTTCTTTTCGGCTTCGCCGGTAGTTTGTCCGCTGGCATTTCCCAGAGAATTGTACAGATCTTTTTGGGCATACAGCGCTCGCAGATTGGCATCTTTTTCACAGGCGGCTTGGACATTTTCTATGCTCTGTCCTTCGAGTTTTACTTTTGAGGTGAGGAGCTCACAGTTATCTCCGCTGGTGGTGCTTAGGGAGAAGAGTTCTCTATTCTTCTTTTCAATTTCTGCAATCTGTTCTTCTCGGCTCTTTTTTGGTACTTCTGTTTTTTTCGTATCTTTGGGGGTTCCGGTTTCGTTGCTGGTTCCTCCAGTAGTTGTGTTACTTGATGTTGCGCTTTGCGTATCAGTCGTTTGGGTCGTGCTGGTAGAAGAGGAAGTGGAAGCACTACTGGAAGAAGTTCCTGTTTTTGTCTGTGCATCATCACGATGTTGAGGATTATCATACGATAAAAAGGGGAGTGGCTTCCAAACCCACAAAAATTTCCCGCCCGCTTCTCTAAAAAGCGTTGCAAAAGCCGTTAAAAACCATGGTTCTGTCGGGGCATCTGCAGGGGCAAGTTTTCCTTTTAATCCTGCCATTTTTTGTACAGCTTCTAAACCTTTATGAATAGAACATTCAATGCAATCGTTATCTTGCATTTGCGCCTTTCGGTACCCGGGCACAATGCTAATATGGATACAAATAATATCATTGCATCGCATATCTAAGCACACTCGTTGTCCAAAGAGTGCTATTTGTTGTCCTTTGCACTGTTCTGTATTACCGGGAAAAGAAGAGGTGTTCAGGTAGTTTCTGGTGCGTGATCCTGAAAAATTTCCGAGCAGCCGTTGTCGTGCCAATTCATTCGTGTCAGTTGAGAGATTGGTGTCCGTGCTGTTTCCTCCAGCACTGCCGGTGTTATTTTGTCCGGTATTTCCGCTTCCAGAATTATTTCCCGTGCTGGCGATACCATTAAAAAACAACGCATCGGGATCGATACACATTTGAGAAGAGTTTTGCCCTTGATTCCCGTTAGTGGTATTTCCGCCGGTAGTCCCGGAGGTATTGTTTCCTGCTGATGTTCCAAAAATTTCACTTCCGGTATTATTCCCCGTTACATTGGCATCGTTATTTCCATTTCCTTTGGTGGTGTTGGTAGAAAGAGGGAAAAAATTCCCCGTATTAAGGGGGTTCTCTGGATTATTGGCTTCCATTAAAAAGGGACTGGGACCGCCCACAATTTTTGCGTTTTTTCCAAAGAAAATGGTATCAATAATATTCGTATCTACGAGAACATCAAAACTTCCATCTTCAAGAGTTCCGTTTGCCCAAGCACTTTCCGAGAGTGATTCCCAATGAAGTCGGTCTTCTTGCGCCAGGAGAAACATTTCACCGGAATAGACTTTTTTAATTTTTTCTCCACATTGGTAGTAATCACTGGTAAGAATGGGACCATTACAGATAGTCGAGAGATCGTTTCCTTCCTCTTTCCCCTCTAAAACACGCTGGAGGGCATTTTGGGATTCAGACGAAATATTCAGAAGAAACGCAGTATTTTTTATCGCTTTTGGAGGAAGTTCAGTATTTTTTTCGTAAACACTGAGATAGAGATCTTTTTCTGGGAATCGAAAATACTCGTATTCATCTCCCTGAGCCATGCAATGCCCAAAAAGTGATATCCATACCACGCCGATGAAAAGTATGGGTATTTTTCTCATTGGAGGGGGTCTTTTGATCCACTGTTAATAAATTTTGCCGGTAAATTGAGCACTATTCCTACAAAATCCCGCAAGGCGTCTTTTTCTTTGGTAAGGGATTGGATAACGAGCTGCAGCTTGAGATGAATGGCGTAGTACATCCGCATTTGGGAATACATACGAAGAGAAATAATCAGGGCTCTTTCGGAGTGATACATTTCCGCATCAAATGTTTTTTCTATCGAGAGGAGCTCTCCCATCGCTTCAAACATTAGCTTTCCGGTTCCCGAGGTTTGGGGATTATTGCGGTGCTGGAAAAGAACACACTGGTATTCTCTCAGGCGTTGGGTGAGTTCTCGGGTAAGAACCGTAGCATCCGTTTCTTTTTTAGAACTTTCGGATTTTTTCGCGAGATTTTCTTCTTTATAGGCTTCTTCCGTGAGGCTTTTCATTTTTTCTATTTCTTCGTTAAAACGCGTATTTATTCGGGCATGGTATATTTTTTTTACGGCATTCAGTGCCGTGTTTTCATCCGATTCATCCTGAAAAATTTTTATATATTCCTGGTAATCGGTATAAAAGGTATATCCATTAACAGTTTCTCCCTTTTCGGTGCTTAAGGGCGGGCAGTGGTAATTACTGGTGCTCGTTTTTGGTGCACTGGTGGTGTTTTGGGAATTGTTGAGCGGGTCTGCTGCAAATACTGGTATGCCAATACAGAAGATGAAAACTCCTATAAAAATGCCGAAGGAAAGTTTGTACATCTTCATTACTTCGTTTCAGAAATAGTGCAATTGGCGTCCCGTACCACGCTGTTTAGGGTTGCTACAAATCGTCCCACTTCTTCGTTAAGAGTTGCCAGTCGTTTGGTCAGTTCTAAAAGTTTCCCCGCAAAAACACCCTGAACTTCTAACGAAAGATTTTGGGAAAAGTCATTACCGACTTCTGTTGTGGAGTACTCTAATTTGCGATCTTTAAAATTTTCACATTGGGTGCGAACATTTATTTGTGTTGCGGTAATTTGGAGAACATTTGGGGTGCACGAATCATACTGTATCTCTAGGGTTTTAAATGCTTCTTTTGCGTTTTTGTACAGCGGTTCGGTAGTTCCTTCCGTGTTTCCTAGGTTACAGTCGGTTGGAAGCGCATCCAAAGAATCCGCGTTTTTTCCGAGTGCCCAGCAAATGGTCTCACCGTAGCATTTGTATCGTCTGTTTAGTGCGGCTATTTCGGTGGTTTTTGCCACGGCACTTACGGTAATGTTTTCTAATATTTTTTTCCGTTCCTCTCCCCATAAATAATCAGCTACGGAAAAACTATGAATAATGGCATTGGTACAAGACGGTGAGGAATTTGATTTTGCAGTATCCTCCGCAGAAACAGGCAGAGTGGAGAGAAGGATGCAGAGAATCCCCAAGATGGTGATGAGAAAATTTTTGTTCCGCATGAACATTTTAAAAATGTATCGTGGGCATTGTGCCTGAAGAATAGGGAAAAAGAAAAGAGGACGAAAAAAAGAAATGGTTTGACACTGTATCTCTTTTTTCCGTATATTTTACGGGAATATTTTTTGACTCCTGTTTTTATGATGTCCAAATCAAACACTCGAAGAAGAGCTCGACGACATGGTTTTTTGTCTCGAATGCGTACTCCTGGAGGACGAGCCGTTATTAAACGCCGCCGAGCACGGGGACGAGCAATGCTCACCGTTTAATTTTTTTATGGCGATCCCTGCTGCACATCGTCTCAAAAACCCTCGTATTCTTTCTGTCGTCTTACAAAAAGGGAAATCTTTACGATGCCCTTTTTTTGCGATTCGGTTTTTACCCTCTCTTTCGGGCATACCACAGGCAACGGTGGTGGTTTCTAAAAAAACAGAAAAAACAGCAGTAGGAAGAAATATTCTGAAGCGCCGATGTCGAGAAGCATTTTTTCGGGTTCTGAAAAATACGCCTCTTCTCCATCCCTCTGTGGCGGTTATTTTCCCCTTTGAATCCACAAAAGATGTTCCTTTTGAACTTTTAGAAGAAAAAATGGATGAAATACTGAGGAAAATTTCTGCCTGATCTTTTTCGTTTGTATTTCTGTCTTCCCTTCTCGTTGTCGTCCCTATAAAATCCCCGTGATTCTTTCTTTTTTCTATGAACGCCTTTTTTCGTTTTGCGCTGGTTTTTCTCATTAGCTACTCGCTGCTGATGCTCATTTTTCCTCCCAAAGATCTTTCTCAAGAGGCTTTTACCAATGACATTGATATTGTTTTCCCCGATACAGAGGTGACGGTGGGGAAACTCGTTTCCTTTACTGTTCAAAACCATACCGATGCAGAGATTTCTTTAGGCCTTGGAACACCGCCCGAAAAACTTTTACTGGAGCGATATGAAAATGGTCAGTGGGTGCCATTGGTAAAGGCTATTGGAGCAGGAGGGGAGACAAAAATTGCAGCAAAGGGAGAGTATAATTTTTCGTTTTCAGAAAAAAATACAGAATTTTTTGGGACTTCTGGGAAATACCGAGTGCGCATAGTAAATGGACCAAAAGAGTTTTGGGGAGAAGTGCAAGTGGTAGAACCTGGATTTTTTGCAACGCTTTGGCGTGTCGTGTTTTGGAAGCCTATTTATAATGCACTCATTGTGCTTCTCAATCTCAGTTATGGAAGTTTAGGGGTGGCGGTTATTCTCCTCACTATCCTCATAAAGCTCTTGTTGCTTCGCCCTACCTATAACGCCATGAAGTCCCAGAGAAAGATGCAGAAAATTCAGCCGGATCTCCAGAGGGTGCGGGAAAAATATAAGGGTGATCAACAAAAAATAGCAGCTGAATCTATGGCTCTCTGGAAAAAACATGATGTAAATCCTTTTGCAGCCTTTCTTCCCATGCTCATCCAATTTCCGGTAATGATCGCGTTGTATTATGTGGTACGGGAAGGTCTTTTGCCCCATAATCATTATTTTATTTATGGGCTCTTAAAAGATTTTGATTTTTCTGGAATTGTGACCAATTTTATGGGTGTTATCCCCCTCAATCTTTCTCCACTTCAAGCACATTCTCTTTTTTGGCTCCCTTTTGTGGTTGCCGGAAGCCAGTATTTTGCTATGAAACTCTCGTTTGCGCGTTCAGAAAAACAGAAAAAAAATGAGCCCGTTCAGGAAAAACAAGAGAAGGCAGAAGGTGAAATGCCAGATTTTGCGACTGAATTTCAGAAGATGAATAAATATTTTGTGTATATTTTTCCGGGGATGATTGGTTTTTTTACCGTTACCATGCCCTCGGCAGTAGGAATTTATTGGCTGGTATCTACGGTTTTTGGTATTGGGCAGCAGTATTTGGTGAATAAAGAAGGGTAATTTTTAAATTCCTATTATGACAATACTTGAATTAAGAAAAACAATTTTAGAGTCACCAAGTTTAGATTGGTTTAATGATATTGAAGTTAATATAAACTATCCTTATATAGGTTTTTCGCAATCTCTTAGAGGAATTACTACGATTTATAAATTTTTAGAACAACAGCTTAATGGTTGGGAAAAAATTGGGAACAATCTTCCTCAACAATTACAAAATTCAAAACAATATTTTGAAGATATTAAAAATCGCATAGAGAACTTCGTAAATTCTTTTTTCAGTCAAAATGATGTTCAAACTTTAAATGCCCATTGGAATAGTATTGAAAGTCTTCTTCAAGATGTTTCCGATTGGCCATTTCTATATAATTGTCCAGAAACTGATTTTTTAATAAGACTAAATAAGGAACAACCAAATTATTTTAAGGGTGCATATGATGTTATTATTCACAATAATTCTGATATATCTGGAAATAATATAGGCTCTGGGAATAGAAATATATTACTTGGGGCTATTATTGCTTATGAATTCTTAGCGAAAGATAAAACAGCTATTACAGAAAGAAGAAATTTAGAAAAAAAATCCTTATCAGTCATACGAAATGATGCTCAGCAATATCTATCAGAATCTGAAATTGTACTTGTTGAACATTTAAAAAATATAAATATAACCTAGATTTTAATTCGAAGTGCAACAGAGTGAATTAAAATGAGGAGGAG
>JBAXIU010000060.1:0-7479 GCA_037138215.1 Candidatus Peregrinibacteria bacterium
CTCCTCCCTTTTGCTACCCTTCCTTCGTTAGCACACCCTTTTAAAGGTTACCCCATTTCTTACTATGGCAAAAGACAGGTTTTCTTTGGAGGACTTTTTACTCATAGAAAAAGCGGTGGAAATTGCTGAAAAAATGCACCAGGGACAACTGAGGAGAAGTGGAGAACCATATCTCGTTCATCCCGTCGCAGTTGCTGAGACGCTACTGAATTGGGGTGAAAAAAAGGAAATGATCTTGGCGGCAATACTGCATGACACTCTCGAAGATACTTCTCTTACTCTTCCGGAAATAGAGAGAGTATTTGGTTCTGAAGTCTCATTTTTTGTATTTGTTCTCACAAAAGAATTATTTGATATCCAAAAAAATATATCCTTTTTTAAAGAAAATCCTGAAGGGCTTCGTATAAAACTGGCAGATCGAATACACAACATGATGACTTTAGATTCTATGCCTGAAGAAAAACAAATACAGAAAGCAAGAGAAACACTTTCTTTATATATTCCTTTAGCTCGTCATTTTCAAATGTTTGATGTTGTCGAGACACTGCAAAAGTTATGTAAGAAATATATTTAGGAAAGCCTTCTTGTATTGGGCCTAGAAGAATTGATATTACGGAGGAAAAAATGTATCCTAAAGAAAAAATTACGCTTTTCCTGAAATATGTTTTTTTCTCCATTACGAAAAAAATTACTTCATCGTGCGGATATTTCTCTGCCTCGCGTAGAAGCAGCATATCAATTTGCTCAAAAAGCACATACCGGACAAAAGAGAAAAAATGGAGACGAATATATTACGCATCCGGTTGCGGTAGCAATCCTTATTAGTGATATGGGAGGCGATGAAGAAAGTATTCTTGCTGCGCTTTTACACGATACAGTAGAAGATACCATGGCAACAAAAACCGATATAGAAATACTCTTTGGAAAAAATGTTGCCAATTTAGTAGACGGGCTCACAAAATTAAAAAAGGAGTCCTATACTTCTCTCAATCAGGATGCAAAAATAGAAACCATTCGAAAATGGCTTTTGGCAGTAAAAGATGATCTTCGGATTGCCGTTATTAAACTCTGTGACCGTCTCCACAATATGGAGAGTGTTAATATTTTGCCATCAGAAAAAAGGCTTCGTATTGCGCAGCAAACCCTTGATGTTTATAGCAAAATTGCAAAGTGGCTCTCCCTTCAGGATATTCGAAGAAAATTAGAAGAAACTTCTCTCCAAGTTTTGGTGAACCCTCAAATTTTTGAAGATATACAGAAAGAAATTGAAAAAGGAGAACAAAAAATACACAGTGCCCTAGAAGAAATTCAAAAAAAACAAGAAGAAGAACAAATGCCTTTTCCGATTTCTTTTGAGCCAGCTCTCTTTTCTCCTCAATACGCATTCTTTTGCCTCCAAGAACATAAAAATTTTCAAAAAGCATTTCCCCTGAAAATTCGATGTATTGTTCCCCATGAATCCGATTGTTATACCATGCTTGCCTTTTTTCACGGACATTGGGAACAGAAAAAGAAAACTTTTGAAGACTTTATTGGAGCTCCAAAACCAAATGGGTATAAAGGGTTGCGAACCTCTATTTTTCTCAAAAAAGGATTTGAGGTGCGTGTAGAAATTATGACAGAAGCGATGAGCACTTATGCCCATCGAGGAGTTTCTCTTTTTTGTTTTACCCCCCAAAGTAATACACCAGAACCCTTACCGTGGATTACCAAAATGGACCAGCTTTTGGAAGTAAATGTGGAGAAGAGTATTGATTTTTGGAATGGAATCCAAAACGATTTATTAGATGATTTTATTGTCGTGTACGGACAAACAGGAGAAGCCATTTCTCTTCCCAGAAACTCAACACATCTCGATGCCGCATCTGCACTGTTAGGGGAAAAATTCTTTTTTCTCAAAAGTGTTCGTGATCAAAAATCAGTTCGCGCATTTGGAGATCGCGTATTTGATGGAGACCAAGTCTTTTATGAACTCGCTTTGGTTCCCCATGGTCAATAGCTCTTGGATTCCCCATATCCACAATATTATTCCTGTGCAACGGGTTCAAAAATTTCTTTCTGAACAAGATGCCAATGTGCTAGAAAAACAAGGAAGACAATCGTTAGAGAAACTCACCCAACAAATCGGAAATATCACGCTCTCTGATATTGCGGAAAAAGTGATAAAAAAAGGTGATTATTCTCTCTCTGAAATTTTTCTGCAGATTGGAAAAGGAGAAGTACGAGCAGAAAATATTTTGGAACAGTTTTTTTCTGAGGAAGAAATCATGTTTTCGGCGTTTTCTCTCACTTATCCCAAAGAGGATACCTTCCTTCTCCGCTTGCATATTGTGGTAGAAAATACTCCGGGCATATTAGGAAAAACGATTCAAAAGATTTATGAATATTCCGGAGATATTTTAAACAGTACCTCTTCCTTAGAAGACGACCATATTACCTGTTATTTTACGATCCGCATTCCTACGGCTTTTCTCTTTTTTGAAATGATTCATGGGCTTTCTCACCTCCCCGAACTGGTCACCATTGAAAAATTATAATCTTCTCCCCTTTTTTATGAAACAATTCACCAACACCGTTTTCCAGAGCCAAGAAGAAATGAAAAAGCAATTTGTAGAACATCTCCGAAAAAGGAATATTCCTTCTGCTTTTTCATATTGGGGAAAAGACGAGACCGACGAATGGATTCACCTCTGCCAAAGCCGTGAATATGCCGTGTATAAAAATGGTCTCCATGTTCTCCATGAGAATCTTCCCCCCATACTGCAAGAGCATTTACCGCATAAAAAGAGGATTGATGTGGTAAGCCTAGGAATTGGAAATGGAATTAAAGATGCCTTTTTACTCCAAGAAATTTCTAAACAGTCACCCTGTCATTATTTTCCGGTAGATATCAGCATCTCCATGATGGAATCGGGGATGAAAAACATTCCCAATATTACGGATGCACACTCTTTTATTGCTGATTTTCATACTTTCCCAGATATTACCGATCATATTCGGACAGAATATGGCAGTCACCAACAACTCATTTCTATTTTAGGGAATACCCTGGGGAATTTTGGACAAATTGATATCCTGAATATTTTGTGGAAAGGAATGAAACCCGGTGATTTTTTGTTACTGGAAATTACCACGCGAAATGAGAGGGGTAATAAAATTCATGCGGAAAGTCTGACCCGTATTTTAGAATCATACAATAACCAAGCCTACAAAGATTTCGTTTTTGCGAGCCTTAAAAAGGCAGGATTTACCCAAAATGAGGGAATAATTGAGGTAGAGTATGGACCCAATCCGTTTTACCCGAAGCTATTTAGTATTGAAACCTGGTTCCATTTAAAAAAAGATATGACGGCCCATTACTTTGGAGAAGAAATGGTGTTTAAAAAAGACGAACGGATTTTGTTGTACACTTCGCACAAATACACTCCTGAAAATATTACCGAACTGTTAGATGGGAATGGATTTGAAGTGTTATCTACTTTTTTTGGAGAAGAATCGGATATGGGCTTGATATTGAGCACAAAAAGGTAGTTCGAGGGCACCATCATCGCGAGCGAGGAACGAGCGTGGCGATCCAGGGATGGAACAATGGGGCATGGATTGCTTCGGCATAAATGCCTCGCAATGACGCGGAGATTTTCATCATTGCGAGCTTGCGAAGCAATCCAGGAACACCTGCTTGGGCAAGGCAAAACTCGTCCAACGCCAAACAAAAGAGCACGAATACTCGTGCTCTTTTGGTAGTTTTCCTTTTTTCTTTTATGAGGACTATTTCTTCAACACCAATTTTTCAAGCTCTGCAATTCGCTCATCTTGCTGTTGGAGCTTCTTTTCGAGCTCTTCATTTTTTGTATTAAGAGTTTTTACCGCTTCAATAAGTGGCGCTACCAAACCTGAGTAATTCACTCCTTTTATCCCTTCTTTGTCCGTACTCACCAGTTCTGGATATTCTTTCTCCACTTCCTGTGCTATAAGCCCCACTTGTTTTGCCGTACTTCTTGTTTCATCTCTCCAAGAATATGACACCCCTCGAAGATTAAGAATCTTTTCCAAAGCATTCGGAAGCGTTACAATATCTTTCTTTAATCGCACATCAGATGCCTGTGTAAGAGCTCCCTTTATCCATCCGTTTCCGGTTGAATCTACGCGGAACAACCATCCGTAATCTCCTCCCAAAAATCCTATATTGTCCCCTCCCCCATAGAGATATTTTGCTTTTCCTACTGCCTGGATATCTCTCATCATCAGTACAGAATCAGTGATTCCCATCGTGAGCACACGACCGTTAATATTCGTATCTCCATTCCCTCCAACACTCAACAACCACCCATAACTTCCTCCCAGAAACCCTATAGTATTCCCTCCCGCGTAAACATATTTCCCTTTTGATAGACCCTCAGACTGGTTATCTCTCATCATCAGAACAGAATCTGCAGATCCTCCTACGCTCAGAACTCGTCCTCCAATACTGGCATCTCCGTTCACATCCAACTTTACTGCTGGGGCCGTGGTTCCTATTCCCACATTCGTTCCGTTATCATACACCACCGAATTCCCCACGCTGGTTGCGGTCGTATATTTGGTGAGAAAATTTTGTGTTCCCATCAGTGTTGTTCCCGTAGCATCTGCTGCACACGCCCAAGTGGTGCCGTTATATTTTGCTACTTGTCCTGTCGTACACGCCAAACTCGCTTTTCCCAATCCGTTTACGGTTGGATCCGCTTCAGAAAAACTTTTCAGGTATCCATTATTTGCTACAAAAGCATCTACTTGGGATTCCGTAAGGGTATCGTCTACTCCATCTGCAAATCCTGCGGGAATACCGGTAACAGATCCCCAAGGAAGAGAAGTAGCGCTTCCCGTTGCATCTGCTGCACACGCCCATGCACTTCCATTATATTTTGCTATTTCTCCCGTTGCACACGCTAATGTTGACTTCGCCAGGGTATTAACACTGCTGTTCATCAGGTATCCATTATTTGCTACAAAAGCGTCTACTTGGCCTTCCGTAAGGGTATCGTCTACTCCATCTGCAAATCCTGCGGGAATACCGGTAACAGATCCCCAAGGAAGAGAAGTAGCGCTTCCCGTAGCATCTGCTGCACACACCCATGTACTTCCGTTATATTTTGCTACTTCTCCCGTTGCACACGCTAATGTTGCTTTTCCCAATCCGTTTACGGTTGGATCCGCTTCAGAAAAACTTTTCAGGTATCCATTATTTGCTACAAAAGCATCTACTTGGGATTCCGTAAGGGTATCGTCTACTCCATCTGCAAATCCTGCGGGAATACCGGTAACAGATCCCCAAGGAAGAGAAGTAGCGCTTCCCGTTGCATCTGCTGCACACGCCCATGCACTTCCATTATATTTTGCTATTTCTCCCGTTGCACACGCTAAACTCGCTTTCCCTAACGCGTTTACATCCGTACTCTTTATAAATCCTGCTATATCAGTCGTGCGCGCCACTCCATATAAGTAGCTTCCGTCTCCTATATATGCAATAGCTCTTACTATCCCTGCTACATCCAGTGTAGCACCAGGATATCGTGTTCCTATTCCTACCAATCCCTTATCATTGGTATAAATGTATCGAGTTCTATTATCCAAATCTGCTACCCCATTTACCGCAGCATTAAACATCGAACTCGTTAAAACATCATTAGGACCTTGTTCCACAAGCGGGTTTCCATTGGTATTAAGTGGTACAATAGTGGGGTTTAATGGGGCCAATATTGTTGCCGATGCCACTCCAGCGCCCAGGAGTAAAAACACCCCCAATGCAACCCCTCCAAAAAATTGAGGAGTTTTCCTGACTAGCCGTTGGAAAAACTTGGGACTCTCCATAAAAATGGGAAAAAGGGAGAAAAAAACATGAAAAAATATCATGTTTAGTTCTTATCCTTTCTGTATCTCCCGAAATCGTCAAGAACACAGAGCTTCAACTGCATAAAACCTCTAAAAATAAACCTCTAATCCTCTTGTACAATAAAAAAAATATGACAGGCAAAAAAATAAATCACTCTTTTCTCGGACCTCTTCCTCGTCATTTTCAGGAAACTAAAGGTCTCTGTGGGCAACGCAGGTGTTGATTTGTATATCGGTGTTACCAGCCATTTGGAAAAGCGGGTAAATGAGCATAAAAGTGAGTTTTATAACGGAACACTTTCCCCACTCACCAGTAAAGTGCAATAATCTCTCTCCTATCCCAGCACCTAAAAAAATGAATACCCCAGATAAATAGTAAAAAACTATTGACAAAGAAAAAATATACCAATATTGTTAGGACTATTTTTCTAAATAGGTCTTTTTTTACCCATTTACCCCCTTTTTTATGGCTCGGAACAACGGAGAGAGAATAACACCGCAGAATATGACGCTGCTCGAAAATCTTGAGGCAGCAAAAGCCGCCTTTCTTCCAGAAAAGAGCGATAGAAAACCTATGACCGTCATGAAAAAGATAAAAGCAGCATTCACGCTTACTTCCGCATTTGCTACTGCTGCAATACCCAGTAATGCAGCTGCCACAGGGGGATTATTAAGAGATAAACCTACCATAAACGCAGGATTTTTGACGCCAGAGCAGGTTGAAGCATATAATAGCATGGGTGGTGCTTCACGAGAAGAAATGGAAGCAATGGCAGCTGATTTAAAAGCATACTCCGAAAAAATAGCAGCAAAAGCAAACGCAGCGACAACCGAGGAAGCAAAACGAACCACTTCACCTGCAGCAGATGGGCTTTATAAAGGACCAGATATTAGCTCTCTTAACTTACCTGACAACGAAGCGAACGGAATAGCTCTCAATAAAGAAGGAGATCCTGTATTAGTTGCATCAGGTGATCTTCCCCCTCCACCAGTTGTATCTGGAAGCATGAATTATTCGAGTAATGGATATGTTGTGGAAAGGAGTAGTGATGATGGAAAACATAAGTCTGTTCAATATGCGGGTGATTATCGACAGTTTAAAAATAATCCTGAACCAACAAACAGTCTTAACATAAGCCCCACCGTAAATTATAACGGTGGAGACCCCGTTGCAGGAGTGCAAATAAATTATAATTTTGGAGCAGGTACACCAGAGAGACCAGCATCTACCCAATTGAAATTTAATGGTATCGCAGTTGATAATTTATCAACGACAGAAATAGCCACGGTAACAATAGCTACATTAGGCACACTATTAGCTATCGGTTTTGGAGTAAAAGCTCATCTTGATAATCGAGCAAAAGATAGAGCCGAACCAGAGAAACAAGTGGTTAATCAACAAATTGTTGCTACTCTAAATGCTGCTAAAGCTGCTGCTGATGCTATCGCGGATCAAAACGCTGCCGCTAATGCTGCTCCTGTTGCTCCTGTAGTTCCAAATGTTCCAACTCCTGTACTTCCAGATGTTCCAACTCCTGTAGTTCCAAATGTTCCAACTCCTGTACTTCCAGATGTTCCAACTCCTGTAGTTCCAAATGTTCCAACTCCTGT
>JBAXIU010000061.1:0-6978 GCA_037138215.1 Candidatus Peregrinibacteria bacterium
AAACTCCTCCTCATTTTAATTCACTCTGTTGCACTTCGAATTAAAATCTAGGGTTTGGATGCAAACGATGATGTTATTAAGGGTAAAATAGGAGCATATAATACCAACAAAAAAGATAAAGAAGGCGTTTTGGCGATTGCCAGGGCGCTTCATGAGAATATAAATCCAGGAGATGGTAATACCCAAAAGAAACCAGCCACCAGCCAATAAATGATGCGCAAAAACCCGCAGAAGTACAGGGGAATACCCCTTCTTCGGCATCATCCGAGCTGGATGAGAATTTTTATCTCTGGAAAAATTATAGACAAATCTACTGGTAATTCTATCCCAAATGCCAAAGTTACGGTTTTGGCTGCGAATGTTGAGGCTTATGAATATAGAAATATAAAAATATTTTCTGGACACCATAACCAAATTCTGGGGTACAATTTCCAGTGTGAAACATTTGTTTTCTCCATTCGGCGTTTCTCTTCATTCTTCCAGTACCTTGGTGGAAAAATTTGCAGAAATGTTTTCTGCGGAAGAATTAGAGGATCTTACGCGGGCTTTACAAGTTTCAGAGAATGATGCAGAAAATCATTCCCAACGGTTTTCCGTGGCATTTATTTTGCTCTCTGTTCATGTGGATGCCCTTACTCTTCAAGCGGCTCTCCTGATGGGAAATGAAGAACAATACGATACATCTTCTTTTGCACCGGCCGTACAAAAAATTATAAAAGGAGTTGCTTGGCTGAATACCTTTGATAATTTTTATCGTGCCATCGAAAAGCCCTCTCATGCCGAGCTTTTGCGCCGTATGTTTTTGGCGGAAGTGGGGGATGTTCGGGCGGTTGTGGTCAAATTGGCGTACCTGCTCCATCATCTCCAAATTTTGGTAAAAAATCCTGAGGATCTTACGGGCGTAAAAATTGCCCGAGAAACCCTGGATATTTTTGCACCATTGGTAAATCGCTTGGGAATTGGAGAGCTTAAGTGGCAATTAGAGGATCTTTCTTTTCGGTTTTTAGAGCCGCAGGAGTATAAAAAACTCTCTCGGGAATTAGATGAAAGCCGAACAGAACGGGACGAAATGGTGATGACCCTCCTCGAAAAAATCCAGGAAAAACTTTCTCAAAATAGTATTACGGCTGAAGTTTATGGACGCCCTAAGCACCTCTACAGCATTTGGAAAAAAATGCAGGAAAAGCATATCCCGCTGGAAAATATTTATGACCTGTTGGCGGTGCGCATTATTGTGGAAAATATTAACGAGTGTTACGCCGTTTTGGGCCTGGTGCACAGTATTTGGCAACATATTCCCGAAGAATTTTGTGATTATATCGCCAATCCCAAAAAAAATGGCTATCAGTCTATTCATACCGTCGTAGCAGGAGAAAATGGAAAACCCGTAGAAATCCAAATTCGTACCCAAGAAATGCACGCGGTTGCCGAGTGTGGAATTGCTGCGCATTGGCGGTATAAAGAAGGCGTGCACTACGATGAGACCCTGGAAAAGAGTATTGAATCCCTCCGAAAATTTTTAGACCAACGAGAAGGGGGAGAGCGGCAAGCACCATTGGAAGTGTTTGCGGATCAAATTTTTGTGTTTACCCCTAAAGGACAAGTGGTTCGCCTGAAAAAAGGAGCTACTCCTTTGGATTTTGCCTATACCATTCATACCGAATTGGGGCATCGGTGCCGAGGCGCAAAAGTAAATGGACGCATTGTTCCTCTCCATTATGCCTTGCAGTCTAAAGAAACGGTGGAAGTTTTAACGCAAAAAAACGGACATCCCATGATGGGATGGCTTGATGCAGGATCCTCCATAAGTCCCCATACGAAGAGAAAAATTAGACAATGGTTTACGAAAAATGATCCTGAAAAATCTGTTTTTTCCGAAAAACAAACACCCAAAAAAGAATCGGTAAAAGCAATGCCCCACAAGGAACTCCCTCGTATTCCAGAAAATACTTCTGCACTTCCAAAGGTGAGTATTCATGGTAATACTGATCTCATGACGCATTTTGCGCAGTGTTGTCATCCTACGGCTCCTATGCCTATTGTAGGATATGTGACGATTGGGTATGGGATCTCTGTTCATGCCCGGGAATGTATCAATATTGCCAATCTTCCCTCCGATAAAAAAGGGCGGTGTATAGCGGTAGAGTGGGGAGAATAGATCAATTTCTGAGTGCCCACATGGCTATTCCTCCAGCGATAGAAACATTGAGCGATTCTTTTTTTCCCTGCATGGGAAGAAAAACGGTAGCATCGCACTCTTTTAAAATTTCGGGAGCAACGCCGTCAATTTCGTTTCCCACAATAAGGCAGAGGGGCGTATTTGGGGGAGGCGTAAAGCTGTCCAACGGAATGGCATCTGCAGTGAGTTCCAAAGCGCATAAAAATACGCCTTTTGCTTTGAGTTCTGCTATGAGTTTTCCGGCGGAAAGATGGTAACTCCACGGTACAAATTCATCTGCTCCCAAAGCGGTTTTAGAGATTTCTTTATGGGGAGGGTATGGTGTATGTCCGCATAAATAGAGGTGATCCCATCCAAACGCATCGGCGGTGCGAAAAAATGCGCCGGTATTCCAGCCACTGCGGATATTGGGGAGGAGAAGGGAAGGCATGAGAATTAAAAATTAAGAATTAAGAATTAAAAATTAAGAATTAGGAATGTTCCGTTACTCTCTAGATTTGCGAAGCAATCCAGGGTAAAGGATTACAAATTACAAATATTGTGCCGTATTTTGTTTGGCAAATCCATTTTTTGAGTCGTACTCTTTTTCCATATCCTCCTCATTTTTATGATTACAAAATTTTCAGCTCCTCTTTGGCTCTATAATACCGAAAAATCCGCATGGCATTTTATAACCGTGCCGCAAAACATTTCGGCAGATTTAAAAGCCTTTTTTGGTGATTTTACCAAAGGATTTGGATCTCTACCGGTTTTGGTAACGATTGGCACAACAGAATGGAAAACTTCCATTTTTCCCGATAAAAAATCTGCCTGCTATTTTTTGCCCATTAAAGCCGAGGTGCGCAAAAAAGAAAATCTTTTAGAAGGAAATACCGTGGAAGTGAGGATGAAGATTATTCAGGGGTAACAGCTTTTATTTGGTTAAAAATGCTAGGAATTTCCTCTACTAAAAATTCTTCAGCCACATCTAATTCTGAAATTTGAATTTTAAAATTTTCAGATATTTTTTGTTTTAAACGCTTGAAAACCTCTTTCCCTGGCATATTTTTTATTTTTTCTGTGAAAGAACTTTTAAGGATTTGATCTGTTCTTTTTTGTGATTCTTCTTCCGATTGAGTATCAAAATCTTCATTACTTCTATTGGGGAAAAGAATACCTTTATGACTACGAAATCTTCCTCGTATTTTTTTCTCCAAAATACGAATTCCTTCAATACTTCCAAAAGCATCAAAAACTTCTTGAATGAGTTTTTTAATATCTTCTTCTGGTATTGCAAGCAGATTTTCTAGCTGCTTCCTTTTACTAATGAGTCGTGCAATAACTTGTGAGTTTAAAAGCCAGTTTTCTACTTCAAACTCTTCAAGGTAAAAAATTTTTTTCAAGTCATTCAATTTTTCAGATTCTATTATTTTCTTCTTTTCTTCTTCTGTAAGAGCATCAGAGTCTCTCAAAAAAATCCTGGTAATCTGTTGTTCATTACTATCTGCTTGGTACGCCAATGCGTGTTCTAAAACTGTTCCATTGCCTTTTCCTTCAATGATTTGAAAAAGGGGATCTCTTATTTTTTGGGGAAATTTTTTGGTAAAAAATTTTTCAACAATGCTTTTTCCTTCTTTTTCGTTTTCCACTACTAAAAAAGTCATTTTATCAGTGAATTCTTGAAGGGTTTTTGCCCCAATTATTCCGCTTTCATACAAGTTTCTAGCAAGTTCGCTTTTGTCGTTTACCGATTCTTGGTAATCACTATTTTTATCTACAAAAAATACCTTTGTATCCCCATGCTCCATTCCTTCGTGAATCACTTCAAAAGAATGGGTCGCAATGATAATTTGTTTTTTCCCTTCTAAAGAAATTCGTCTCAGTGCCTGAAACATCTTTTTTTGAAGATCAAAATGGAGATGAGCGTCAGGTTCGTCAACGAGAACTATGTCTGCTTTTGAGGAAAGAATATAAACAAGAAGGTGAAGAATTTGTTGAAATCCACTTCCTCCAGCGAAAACATCAAAAGAAACTTTTTTAGGTTTTCCTTCTTCATCTATTTCAAAATAATGAGATTCAAGATCAGCTCCATGTTCTTCTGCTTTTGAAAGGTTAATCCCAAAGGTTTCTTGAATCGTATTCTGAAGAACATGAAAATCATTCTCATCCATTCTTAATATTTTATTTCTCAAAACTTCATTACTGCGACCCTTCCAAATAGATTCTTGTGCTTTTGCGTCTGTTAGACCTCCTTCTTTTGCAAGCAAACCTGCAAAAAGAGGGACAAAACATATTTTTTCTTCTGTGATTCGAGCATTTATTTCTCGAAATTCTTCATTTCCAATTACTTTTTCAAGATCTTTTTTAGCAGTTTCCCTGTCAAAACCTTCCTCTTTTGAGACATAAATATTGGTGTTATTTCCTGAAAACAGGGTTTCTATTTTTACTTTATGATTTTCTTTTTCCGATGAAATAAAAACATCGAGGAGAAATCCTGTATGAGGATTTTTGAATTGGGTTTGTTTTTTGAGATTGGTCGATATATAGCTCCTATCAGGATATGGGAGATGAAATTCTTCATCTTTTATGGACACTCCAATGTCGTCAGGTTTTTTATCTTTTTTCCCGAGTTGGTAATGGTCTAAAAATCGAAATGCTAAAAAAACTGCTTGTAAAATAGAGCTTTTTCCACAGTTGTTAGGACCAACGAGTATATTTACTCCAGGGACAAATTTAATTTGTGTTTTCGTAAAGCCTTTAAAATTTTCAATAGTGAGGGAGTTAAGAAACATAAAGTTTACAAAGTTCCTCTACACTTTACTGTTTTTTATTTTCCTTGAAAAGCCCCCTAGAAACTTCCCTGTTTTTTTGAGAGAATCTTTTTATCATATTTTTCCCCCTTATGCCCACCTATACTCCCGAAGCATTTACTATCGCTAAAAAATTCCACTCCGCCGAAAATGTGTGGACTTTTGTATTTGAGGGAACTCTTAATTCTACCCCCGGGCAGTTTGTAAATGTGTGGATTCCCGGCGTAAACGAAAAACCGTTTTCTATTGCGCGCGATTGGGGAAATGAAATATGGCTTACTGTTTGCGCCGTGGGTCCTTTTTCTAAAGCCTTGTGTGAAAAACAGGTGGGGGACAGGGTGGGAATACGGGGTCCGTATGGAAAAGGGTTTCAAATTACCCCCCTTACAAGGGGGGCTCAAATGGAAGCAAAAACCGTTGTACTAGTGGGAGGAGGATACGGAATGGCACCTCTTCATAATGCTGGAATAGCGCACCAAAAAAACGGGGCAACCGTTATTGCCATTACCGGAGCCAGGAGCGCAAAAAATGTACTGTTTGTGGAGGAATGTAAAAATTCTGGATTTGAAACCTTTATTACCACCGACGATGGAACACTGGGACAAAAAGGGTTTACGACGGATATTTTAGACAAACTGTTAGAGGAACGGAAAATTGACCTGGTACAAACCTGTGGACCGGAAAAAATGATGAAGCGCATCGCGGAAAAATGCCGTGCAAAAGGCGTTTTGTGTGAGGTTTCCATTGAGCGGTATATGAAGTGTGGGTTTGGTGTATGCGGGCAATGCACGGTAGATGGAACAGGGGAGAGAATGTGCAAAAGCGGTCCGGCAGTAGACGGGAATTACGCTTTGGATAATATTCCAGAATTTGGAATGTACCACAGAGGACCAGAAGGACAAAAGGTGTTGTGGTAGAATCCTTGTCGCCGGCGCTCTTTTTTTTTATACTGCTTTTGCCGCTTGGCATTTCTTTTTCTTTTTCTGTATGGAAAAACCACCTTTTATTTGGTTTAATGGGCAAATAATGCCGTGGGCAGACGCAAAAATTCATGTTATTACGCATTCTCTCCATTACGGAAGTGCGGTGTTTGAGGGAGAACGGTTTTATAAAACAGGAGAAAACGAGACGGCCATTTTTCGACTCGCAGATCATACCAAACGGCTTTTTTACTCAGCATCGGTGCTTAAAATGGATATTCCTTTTTCAGTGGAAGAGATTAATGCAGTTCATATTGACTTGCTCGCAAAAAACGGTCTCTCTTCGGGGTACATTCGTCCGCTTGCATTTTTTGGAGAAAAAATGGGTCTTAACCCTAAAGGAGCTCCGGTAGAAA
The DNA here is from genome assembly GCA_037138215.1 of Candidatus Peregrinibacteria bacterium. GTDB lineage: Bacteria > Patescibacteriota > Gracilibacteria > CAIRYL01 > CAIRYL01 > CAIRYL01. The sequence continues at coordinate 6,305 of JBAXIU010000061.1, forward strand.
CCCTTATTGCCGCATGGGGCTGGGGAAAATATTTGGCGGATAAACCGCTTTCCGTAAAAATTTCCAAATACATTCGCATTCATCCCAAAAGCCTTATTACGGACGCAAAAGTTTCGGGGTATTACGCCAACTCTATTTTTGCAAGCCAAGAAATAGAGGGGGAGTACGATGAAGCCCTTTTGCTAGACTTTAACGGCAATGTAGCGGAAGGTCCGGGAGAAAATATTTTCATGGTAAAAAATGGAGAAATTTTTACGCCTGCTTTAGGAAGTATTTTGCCGGGTATTACGCGTGATTCTATTATGACCATTGCTCGAGACTTAGGCTACAGAGTGACCGAAAAAGAACTTTCTCCAGATGATCTTTTTACCGCGGATGAACTATTTTTTACCGGAAGCGCTGCGGAAGTTTCTGCCATTGGAACGCTTGATGATCGCCAAATCTCCGATGGAAATGAGGGGAAAATTACTAAAATTATTAAGACCAAGTATTTTGATGCGGTGCAGGGAAAAGCTCCAGAGTATGAGGCATGGTTGACGAGAATAGCGATTTAGTAAAATCTCCCAACCCTGTGGAGCTTATAAAGGCGAAGGTTATTACTTTTACGAAATAATTATGAATACATTCCTAGAAATTATAGTGATATTATTGGTTATTTTTATACCCATGATCGC
>JBAXIU010000062.1:0-6870 GCA_037138215.1 Candidatus Peregrinibacteria bacterium
TATGTTCGCTCTCTATTGTTTCCCCTGTTGCACTTCGAATTGAAACTTAGGTTCTGTTTTAACACCTGGTGTTTCCATAAAAATTTGGGTAAAAGAAAAAAAGAGTCGCTATTCTCCCTCTCTTTTTTTATTTGTCAATAGTTTTTTTCAAAATCCGTTTGCCTCACTGGCAATAAGCGCAATGGCAAGCGCGTCCGCGGCGTCGTCTGGCTTGGGTATTTCTGCCAGCCCTAAACGCATTTTTAAAATATTTTGGATCTGAAACTTTGGGGCTTTTCCGTTTCCCACCAGTTGGCTTTTTACCTCATTGGGCGAAAATTCCCGAATGGGAATGTTTTGTTTTGCCGCTTGGAGGAGAATAACTCCCCGCGCTTGCGCGACCCCCATGGCATTATCCACATTGGCGCCCCAAAAAAGTTTTTCAATCGCCATAAAATCCGGCGTAAATTTGGTCATTATCTCGGCAATATCGTCCGCAATGCTCTTCAGGCGTTTTTGAAATAGCATATCTGCAGGAGTTGTAATAACACCAAAATCTATAATGTGTACTTTTTGCCCGTTTTTTTCCAACACCGCAAACCCAATGGTGGCGTAGCCTGGATCAATACCTAAAATGCGAACAACAGAAGACATGGGGGGAAAAAGAGAATCACTCCCGATTATGCCGGAGCAAATTCCAGAATGGAAATTTTCCTCTTTTTTCTGGTACGCTAAAAGAGATGCGATATATCGCATTTGTTGTTTTTTGAGAAACTATGAAAAAAACCATTGGGATTGTGGGTGGAACGGGAAAAATGGGGCAGTTTTTTGCTGATTTTTTTGAGCGTAACGGGCACACTGTTCTCGTTTCAGGGCGCTGTACCGCCATTACCAATGCCGACCTGGCAAAAAAATGTGATGCCATTATTATTTCCGTCCCCATTGACGCTACCGTGGCGGTTATTCAGGAAATAGGACCACTCCTAAATCCGTCCCAGTGCCTGGCAGATTTTACTTCCCTCAAAAAAGAACCGGTGGAAGCCATGCTTCAAAGTACCACTGCCAGCGTTTTGGGAATGCACCCCATGTTTGGACCACCTCTTTCGGGGAGTATAAAAGGGCAACATATCGTTTTTTGTACCGGAAGAGGACCAGAATGGGAAAACTTTTTTCGCGAAATATTTGAAGGGGACAGCGCAAGCATACTTGTTTTAAATCCTGCAGAACACGACGAAATGATGACGGTTATCCAAGGTCTTTCCCATTTTTTAGATATTTCGTTCGCCAAAACCATTGAAAAAATGGGCGTAAATGTTGAGAAAATATTTGAGGCGAGCTCTCCAGCGTATGCCATAAAAATGGCACTTATGGGGCGCACTCTTACTCAAAGCGCCCATTTGTACGGGAATATTCAAATTTCTAATCCGCAAAATTTAAACACTTTGGAGGCGTTTTTTTTGGTTGCAGAGGAGCTAAAGACCATTATTGCCCAAAAAGATTTACCAGCGTTTGAAGCATTTTTTGAGGAAGGACGGGACTATTTTGGAGACTTTGCCGATTTTTCCCAATCTGAATCGGATGCGGTGATTGATTTTTTAGCGCGCCGAAAAAGTCTTCCCCATCATTCTGAAGATTCTTTTCTTCCCAATTCTCTTCATGGTGTAGGGATTTTGGGTCCAGAAAATACTTTCTCTCATATTGCCTTTGAAAAATTTCTCCGCCCACTCGGAAAAACTCCTCAATTTTTTTCCAGTATCCCTGCTATTTTTTCGGCACTGCAGAAAGGAAAAATTACAGAAGCATTTGTACCCATCGAAAATATGCTCCACGGATCTATCCCCGAAGCCATTGACGGGATTTCATTGGGAAATATGCCTATTGCAGCCCTGTTTGAAATGAAAATTTCTCCGTCCTTGTTTATGGCAAAGGGCGCCAAGAGAGAGGAGATTGACACCATTGTTTCCCATTCCCAGCCCATTGCTCAGTGTTCTCAATTTTTAGAGCGAGAATTTCCCCATACGCCCGTTATTTCGGTAAATTCTACCACCGAAGCAGTACAGCGCGCCATAACTGAACCCCATACGGCCGCCATTGCCGCGCCAGAAGTGGTAAAAGTTTTTGCGGTGGAGGAAATTGCTAAAAATATCGCCAATGCCGAGCACAATGCAACGCGCTTTGCATTTCTTTCTTCTCAAAAAGAAATTCCAGGAAAATACTATGAGGGAGCGATAGTATTTTCTTTCTCAAAAGATTCTCCTGGTTCATTAGAAAGCGTTTTACATGATTTTTCGTCCCTTTGTATTAACCTCACCAAAATTGAATCCCGCCCACTGGGGACCGGATTTGGGGAATATTCTTTTTTTGTACAATTTGAGGGGAAGCTAGACGAGCAAACAAAAAGTACGCTCCTCCAAAAAATTTCATCCAAAACAGCACTCTGTAATTTTTTAGGCAATTTTCCGGTGGTGGTGGTGGAGAACAGGGGGTCTGAGACCCGCTGTTAGGGGAAATACAAAGGAACCCAGTTTATAAAACATTTTTATGGGTTTATTGTTGAGGCTCCACTATGGTTACCCGGAGAGAAGAGTTTTTTCTTTTTCCGGCGTGTACTTCGGTTAAAAAATTTCCGAAAGTCATTTCTCGGGGAGCTTCGCCGCCCCTCCCTTTTACAAATTGCACGCTCAGTTCTCCTTCTTTATTTTGGGTAAAAATCCCAACCACACTTTCTCTTTTTCCAGAAGATCCTTTCCATTCCATAAAAAATCGTTTTCCAATGGCAATATGCTTTTCCATAGCAAAAAAAGCCTCTTCTTTACTAGTTTTTGACGAGAGTATTTTCTGAAAACAATGGGAATTTTCGGATTCGTAGTCTGTATACGGGCTTAAATTTAATTCTCCTGAAAGTTGCAGGAGAGAGCCCTGAAGAGAAGGAGTATAAGAAGCTCCCATTTTTTGTAAAAAATCCCCTTTATTGAGAGTTTCGCCAGGCTTTGGAGAAATATCTGGAATATTGTTCAGGATGGGAATGGGCGTAACATTTTTTTGAGAGACGGCATTTCTGGAATTTTGCGGAAAATTTTGCAAAATACCCATTCCTACTTGAGACTTTTCCTGTACAAGATGCGAATAACGGCTAATAGGCGTAAAATATTCCATTGCCCGTGTATCTGTAAGAGATGCCCTAGTATTTTTTTGCAGTACTTCCATGATTTTTTTGTAGTACGGAGACGAAAATTTCCCCTTTTCATCTTGCGCTAACATATTTTTTTTCTGTTGATTTCCACTTTGTATTTCGGCTTGTAATTTGTTTAAAATATCTCCTATTTTTTTATTTGGGAAAGCATTTTCTATGGCTATAACAAGTGGATGATTGGCTGGTTTTTGCTGTAAAAATTGAATAAGTCTATTAGAAAGAATAAAAAAAGTTTCCTTCGTAATGGAGAGTTCCGGAAATGGGACGCCTTTTATACCATCTTCAAATCCAGCAGAATCTTTTTTTTGTTGGACAATTTCTTCTTCTTTTGCCTTTACACGAAGGGCAAGCAATTGAAGATTTTCTGGAGGCATTCCTATCTTTTCCATAATCGTCATGAGACGATTGGTATCCCATGTTTCACGTGCTTTTTGAGCACCCCTAGAATAGGTATCCAGCATAATTTGAAACGCAATATCTGGGTTTTGAAGAGGAGGAGTTCCCAGCTGATGACATATATCAGAAGATCTCTCTTTTGCAGACTGCAAAATCACAATACCCATAAAGAGGTTTACAGAGTGAGATTCTGAAAGTGCTGTAATAAGTGCTTTTTCCATGTTTTTTTCATCTTCTGAAGTCTTTCCGCCCTGTTCCCATTGTTGATGTGCTAATTGGAGTTCTCCAAACGAACTCTCGTTTTTAAAAACATCTGGAAAATCTTTAGTATACTGCAGAAATTCTTCTAAATGCTCGAGTCCCACCTGTTTATTAATTTGTAGCATTCCATAGCTATTGAGATCCTTCCCCAAGAGTGACAATCCTTTTTTAAGGAGTAATCGGTTTTGCATATCTTCTGACTGATTCCCTAAAATTCCCCGCTCGACATGAAAAATGGAAAGAATTCCATTGGCAACAAAGGCATCTCCATGAGCATAAGAGAGGACTTCTTCCTTTTTAAAAGGAAAATCTTTGTGCGGATTTACGAGGTTTTCTCCCAAAGAGGCATAACTTTTTGAAAAATTTTCCCACACCGGAGCAATTCCGTCGTTCATTGCTTTTTTAATATCTGCCGAGAGAAAAAGATTTTGATCCCACTCAAATTGTTGTCCCCAAAAATTTCCTTGGGGTGCTTTTTGTGCCCATTCTCCAAACGGAGTAAAGGGATTCCCTTTTGCCATAAGTTTAATAATTCTCTGTAAAAATGGTTCTGAAGCGGAAAAAAACCGTTGAAATGCATCTTCAGATTTTTGGCTCTCTGGCGGCAACACCGCTATCATGAGATCTTTCACCACTGAATACATGGAATTCCCTGCCTTTATGGGTAACACTTCTCCTCCATTTTTTTCTTGTCGTTTGGTCACATATTGGGAGTAGAGATTTATAATCCCATTCTCCCCTAATCCTTTTAAAAATGGGAAAAAAGAAATATCTTTTGGCATTTTATTCGGGTCGGTTTGGAGAAAAAAAGCCGACATTTCCATGACCTGAAACGCCATTTTGCGTTCATTTCTCATGGCGATTTTTTCTGCCGGTGAAATATTTTGGAGATCTTGGGGCACGGTTAAAGATCTTCCCAAAGCTTCTTCTACCATAAATCTTCCAATGCTTGAAATCTTTTCGTTTCCAATTTTTATATTCCCTCCTTTGCCGGTCATGAGTGGGAAAACCGTATTTTGTTGATCAATAAGCCCTGTTAACGGCTCCTGCGCAGGCTTTAACAGCGGATCAATATTGGTGACCGAAACCGGAGTGAACAGCGGTTGGTCCCCTTCGGTACCTGCCCTTTCTGCCATCATCAAGCGAATACTACGAACCCTGACTCCCTCATCCCCAAAATAATCCGTTACAAAAGTATCCACAATGGCAAACGATTCCCCCTTTTTAATGGGATCCTCCAGAGCTTCTGTCAGTAATTTTTGTTCAGCCCCTATCTTTACTTGCACGCTTGCTAAAAGGGGGTCATTCCAATCGACATGGCTATATTTTTTTGGAGAACACTTTGAACGCTTTCATCTTTCCCCTCGGCGGCGTAGGACAGTTCATGTATTGGAACGGTGGTAATGAGATGAGAATGGGGAATGACCATTTCTGGCTTTTTATGAAAAGATCCTTGAATATTTCCTGAGGCATGGGTATGCGCAAAGTGGAGCCCAATAAGGCGTAAAGAATGCTCATTTTCTAATTCTACTGCCTCTAAAAATTTTTCTCGCTCTTCTGCATCCTCGCTCACAGATGCCATTTTATAACTTTCCAAGATATGAGAGACATTGTTCCCTATACTGAGCGGGTTTTGATAGGTAACGGTGCCCAGTTTTTCTTTTTCCAAAAATTTTTCTTTATCCCAGGCATTCCCACCAAAGCTCAAAGGATTCCCAGAAAACTGCATAAGAACTTCGGAAATATATCGGCTACAGAGTGCAGATGAATTGTATCTTCCTTTTGCTTTTTCCATTTTTTGCTTCACTCGTACTGGCATTTCTTTGGTCCAAAATTCTTCATTTTGAGAGACATAGGGAAGCGCTATGTACGGAGTTTCTCGCGCAGAAGGAAATTTGGTATCCAGTTCCAGCTGTCGTATTTTGTTCGATGGAGCCCCAGGATGGTTATAATCTACAGCAGAGGGCGGTTGAGAAAGGGGAGAAAGAGGCACTCCTATATTATTTTTTAATACTTCCCTTTGTAACGAAGAGAGATTTTTTTCATGGGGATATACGGTTAATTTTCCATTTTGTACCGCCAAAATATCACCAGGGTTTACTTGGTTAATATTTGGTCTTGCCTCTTGCGGAATAAAGGTAAGCGATTGATGATTTTGGGGAAGATTGATTTTTGTTTTTTGTTCCAAAGAGCGTCTTTGTTCTTGCAACAGCCGAAGATACGCGGAAGAGACGGTTTCCCCGCTGTGTATTTCTATCCCTATGGTATTGCCGTCGGGAGATTTTTGAATACTCTCGGGTGGGGACATTTAAAAAATTCCGAAAAAATCGGATTATGGTACCAAAAAACAGGAAATTTTGCAATGTTTGTTCTGCTTGCAAAAAGTGGTGAAAGAAAAGAGGCTGCCTGGCTCACCTTTAGGCCCCCAAATTTAAAAAATTACTCACCCCCCCTTTTTATATTCAAGAGAAAGCAGCGGTTGTATATCCAGCGGTGCCGGTGCCATTGAAAAAAGGGCGGGACGATTATGTACTCGTTGAGAAGTCTCCTTATCCTCACTTTTTGGTTTCGTAGCCTCTAGCCACAATAGAAGATCTACTCGAGACATTTCTATCACTAGAGAGCCATTCTTTTTCCTTAAAAAACCTACCCTTGGAGTATATTCAAGATCTAGATCTTGAAAATTTTTCCGAAAGTCACAATCTGGAATCGGTCCTTGTGTGTGGTGATCCGTATCTCTCCACCGTACCTCTCGCAGTAACACCTTTCGGAGAGCTGTAATGATTTCTGCGCTCAATTGGAAAATTTCGGCCCCCTCTGAGATCACTTTTTCCGGATACCCCCCCCGGTGATCCAGACCTAAAATAGGAGCGGCGATGGGGGCTCCAGGAGTGCTGTTACTCAACGCTGCATCTTTAAAAGGAAAGGGGGAAATAGTGATAATACATTTATAGTTATCAAATCCGTCGACTTTTTCCCCATCATGCTTCCTAGATTTTAATTCGAAGTGCAACAGAGTGAATTAAAATGAGGAGGAGTTT
>JBAXIU010000063.1:0-6816 GCA_037138215.1 Candidatus Peregrinibacteria bacterium
CTCCTCCTCATTTTAATTCACTCTGTTGCACTTCGAATTAAAATCTAGGAATAGTTTTCTCCTGGCATATCTTCTTTCTTTTCTCTAAATAAAAAATAGAAAGGGAGTATTAAAGAAAAGATTATTATCATTCCTTGGAAAAATTCAGACATAAAAAAGAAAAAAAGGTAAAATTAGTTTTCCATTTTCAAGACTGAAAATTTGGAGCAAATAACATTCTGTTTGAAAAATACGCATCCATCTTTTACTTCGTATTTCTCTTCGTAAAAATCTCCGTATACAGTCTTTATGTGAAATTTTCCACGAACAGAAAGTCTAAATGCTAAATTCTCTGCTTGATCTCCTGATATTCTTACCTGCCATTCCAGGTCGTTCTGCTGTTTTAAGCTCCAAAAAAGGAGAGGAACAATAGCTACTATCAAAAATCCTAATATCCATTCAAGAATCTTATCTCCAGTTATTTTCTTATTCATAAAGAAGAGAAAAAGGTTGCCCCCATTATTAAGAGCGGGGGCTACTCTGTTTTTTCTCTATTCTCCGAGGTGTTTACTCACTGGAGACGGCTATTAAAGACCGATTTTGCTTTTGAGCTTGTGGAAGATGACTCCTGCTACTCCCAGAACGATCAACGAAGTGATGATTCCAACAGTTCCGAAAGCTGTTAAGGCAGAACCGAAAGCGGTTATGATATTCTCAACAACAGTGGTAAGAGCCGTTCCCAAAGCTGCAGTAGCCGTTACAAGTGATACTGGCATTGAGTTTTTGGTAAAAGGACAAAATCCGATTCCAAAGAACCGATCCGTTCACCTTTACCAAGGATGGGACAATTAACGCCGTAAATATTGTTTTTCATTCATGAGGGGGGGATAAAAGGAAAGGTTTTTTGAGAACCGGACTCCGGAGACCAATGGCGTATAAATCTCCGGAGTGTGATCATCAAAAAATTGGGGGCGTTTCTTTTAGACAGTGGGAGAAACGAACAAAAAGAACCCAATGGTCTTGGTGCCTCACAGCCGTGCAATACGAGAAGCGAAGCGAATTTTTACTTTTTAGGAGTGAGTTTTAGCACTCCTTGTTCCTGAAGTTGCAAAATGACTTTTGCGGTGACTGTCTCCGTCATACGGTCTTCCGTGGCTCTTATAGCAGTTGCCGAAAAGAAGAAAAGTAAGAAGAGAATTACGCCGGCAATAAAGTTTTGAAAGGTCATGTTTTAAGAAAAAACAGGGAAAAAATGCGTGATAACAAGTCCGGAACAAAAGAAAAGCCAAATAAAAAAAGTAGTAAGAAAACAATCTGTATATTCTCCAAAAATATTTTTCAAAAGAGGTTCCCTTTTTTCAGTATGAAAAAAGCGAATATATCTTTGGCATGAGAAACATATACTTCCTTCGTTTACGGTATTCTGATCGCAAATTACACAGGATTTCATAAAAAGGGGGTTAATTTTCAAGAGAAAGGATATTTTCCAGTCTCCAAAGGTCTTTCCATTTTGCGGCTGGTAATAATTCCAGCCAGTATTGCTTTTCTCCGCGAGTCATAAGAGAACTATTGCGGATTGCATCACGCAAGAAATTCATTTTTTTCTGAGTTTTTATGGAGAAAGCTTTCTCAAGTAAGGTGGACGCCATATCCGAGGGGGTAAAAGAACGGAGTGGGGCTATTTTTTGAGAATTTCCACAATTCTGAAGCCAGAAGAGGTAAATTTTGTTCCGAAGGTTCCTAATGGTTCAACGGGGAAATCTACAACAATGGAAATTCTTTCTGGTTTTCCTTCAAACTCTTTTAAAACTTGAAGAAGTTTTTCATCAAAAGAAGTTTCCACAATGTTTGTGGGGACTCCGCGATTATCGTGTTGGATAAAAACAGCAACAGGAATCGAATACGGTTTTCCATCCGCTTTAGCGTTTCCGGTCACAATTTCTACTGAAGAAATAGCAACATTTGGCAAAATTGCGTGTAATGATTTTTTCATGGGTGTGAGTGTTAAAGAGCAAATTAGTTTTTGTGTTGTTCGAACAAGAACAATGAGATTGTAAACCCTTTATATACTTCTGTCAAGTATAATGAAAAGGGTTTTTAATATACTTTTTTAAAAACACAAAAAAACCGCTACAGTGAGCGGTTATTAGTAAAAAAAATTTTTAAATAATTTCTAATTCACGAAATAGATATGGTTTTAAATATTCAAATTCCTTTATTAAATACATATCTCCATCAAGATCCGGAGGCATATCCTTAATTCTTAACAAAGATAGCCCATGGATATCAAATAAAAGCTTTTTAAATTGATCACTTAAAAAAGTTTTTTCAGAAAATTTTTCACTTTCAGGATCATGAGGTTTCCCCTGTACTTCAATAGCTAATAAAGGTTTTAATTTTTTATATTTCATTTTACAAATTAAAAAATCAATATGTCGATCTCTAATATGATGCCAAGCTTTTTCATCAGTAGTTTTTTTCTTACTTATAAAAATATCTTTTAATGGCATATGTGGAAAAATATAATAATCAGAAAAATCTTTCAACAATCTTTGGAATTGATTAAAAACACGCAATTCATAAGAATTATCATGAAATAAATCAGTTCGTAACGCATAAGCACCATCAAGCTGATTTTTTACATTATCAGAAATTTCTAAAACAGGATCTTGAGGTAAATACTTTTTATAATCCTTGAAATAAGGATGATTTATTAAAATTTCTCCAATAGAAAGAATAGGAGAAACATCAGAAACATCTTGAGAAAACTTCCCCCTCAGAAAAGAAATTTCATTGGAATGTCTTGGAAAAATATCAGCAGATCCTATTTCTTCAGAATTATTTTTTTGTGTTTGTTCCATCTTTACGCCAAAAGGATAGGCGCATTATATCATATTTTTTGTAAAAATCAAATATCCTTTTTTCCCGCTATACTTTCCCAAAAATCAGGAGCAAGTTGAGTTCGTTCCATAAGTATTTTCTTCTCATTTTCTTCCGTCATTTTTGAAGCATTTACCGCGTGTTGAGAAATCTCATCCTCAGAAAGAGGATTTAGCCAACGCGAAACCGTAGCAATAGAAACTCCCAATTTCTTAGAAATCCTATTCATGGAAATACCATTTACGAAAAAATAATGTGCAAGGTTCTTTTGTTGTTGTTTTTCTTGTTTTCGTTCTTCTCTGGTTTGTTTTACATTTGCGGAATCAAAAAAATATCCGCACTTTTTGCATTTATAAACTTGGATCTGCATATATTTTGTTTTTCGGAAACCGTGTTTGATAATACCTCCCGTTTTTTCACAATTCGGGCAAATAATCTTTTCCGTTAAATCGTCAGTATTTTCTGGCATTTTTTGCATGGATAAGATGACACCATTCATGCGGTTACAGGACTGAATATTTTTTATAAAATATGGCTTGTTTGTAAGCAATGGTGGACCTGGAGGGACTTGAACCTTCGACCTCATGATTATCAGTCATGCGCTCTAACCAGCTGAGCTACAGATCCATGCAATACCGAAGCATTTTGGCGGAGCATTTTATAAAAATCAAGAAAAAATCTCTTTTTTGACACTCATTGGCTTTTCTACTACACTCTCTTTGATATTTTTGATTCCCCCATGTCCGAAAACGATGTCTTTGAACCAACCCTTCTCCCGACCTCTCTCATTGATCGAGAGATCTCAAAAGAAATGGAGGAATCGTACATTAACTATGCCATGAGCGTGATTATTTCACGGGCATTGCCAGATGTGAGAGATGGATTAAAACCGGTTCATCGCCGTATTTTGTACGCCATGCACAAAAACGGAGTCACCTCTCGCGCAAAGTCGGTAAAGTCTGCGAGGATCGTCGGAGAAGTTATTGGTAAATATCATCCCCATGGAGACACTTCCGTATATGAAGCCATGGTTCGTATGGCACAAGAGTTTTCTCTCCGGTATCCACTGGTTCGCGGGCAGGGAAACTTTGGATCGATAGACGGAGATAGTGCGGCAGCAATGCGGTACACCGAGGCAAAAATGGAAACCATCGCCGAAGAGATTTTATTTGATCTGGAAAAAGAAACGGTGAGTTTTCGGGATAACTACGATGGTTCTCATCAAGAGCCTACCGTGCTCCCTTCTCGTGTTCCCAATCTCCTCCTCAACGGGACCATGGGAATTGCCGTGGGAATGGCCACCAATATTCCTCCTCACAATGCGTCAGAAGTCATTGATGGCCTTTTGCATCTCTCTCAAAACCCAGAGGCGACCATTGATGATCTCATGGAATTTATTCAGGGGCCCGATTTTCCCACAGCGGGGATGATTTACGATAAAGATGCCATTCGGGAAGCATACGCAACGGGGAGAGGAAGCATTATTATGCGGGGACGGGCAGAAATTGTGGAAGATAAAAACGGAAAACCGCAAATTATCATTACGGAAATTCCATACCAGGTAAATAAATCGGTATTGGTAGAAAAAATTGCAAACCTCGTGCGGGATAAAATTCTCGTGGGAATTACCGGACTTCGGGATGAATCCAATCGAGAGGGAATTCGAATCGTCATTGACCTCAAACGGGATTCTTTTCCCAAAAAAGTACTCAACCAGATCTATAAACTCACCCAACTCCAGTCGTCTTTTGGATGTAATTTCATTGCTCTTATTGATGGTGGACGACAGCCACAACTGTTGGATCTGAAAGGAATTTTGGAAGAATTTTTAAAGCACCGAAAAGATGTTATTCGCAAGAGAACCGAATACGAATTAAAAATTGCACGGGCACGGGCTCATATTTTGGAAGGACTGAAAAAAGCGTTAGATCATATCGATGAGGTAATTGCTACTATCCGTGCATCCGAAACAAAAGATATTGCTAAGGGTGCGCTTATTACTCGATTTGAACTCTCCGATCTCCAAGCCGATGCCATTCTTTCTATGCGTTTGCAAACCCTTGCGGGACTAGAACGCAAAAAAATTGAAGATGAACTCGCAGAAAAACTCCTCTTTATTTCCGATTGTGAGGATATTCTTGCTAGTCCTGAACGAATTCAAGAAATATCAGAAGGCGAGCTGAGGGAAATGAGGGCGAAGTATGGAGATGCACGGCGAACGCAAATTATTCCGCATAAAGTAGGGGAAATTTCTGCGAAAGATACCATTCCTAACGAGAGCATGATGATTACTATTTCCCGTGCGGGGTATGTTAAAAGGCTTTCTCCTACCGCCTATCGTACCCAAGGACGAGGTGGAAAGGGTCTTTTAGGCGGAACTTCCAAAAGTGAGGATGAAGCACATTTGGTCATTTCTACCTCCAACCATAACGATATTTTGTTTTTTACTTCTCGTGGGCGAGTATTCCGGCTTTCCGCATACGAAATTCCCGAATCGTCTCGAACGGCAAAAGGGCAAGCGCTGGTAAATTTCCTCAATCTTTCGGAAGGAGAGGTGGTGACCAGTATTTTAGATTCTACTGCGGAAACGGGGAAAACGCTTTTCTTTTGCACTTTTAAAGGAACTGTAAAACAAACAGAGCTTGCCGAATTTAAAAATATCCGTACCAGTGGTCTTATTGCGTTAAAAATTAAAGAAGATGATACCCTCGGATGGGTGCGTCCTTGTAATCCTGGAAACGAGGTCATGATTGCTACACGAGAAGGGAAGGGGATTCGATTCTCTGAGGAAGATGTGCGGTCTATGGGACGAACGGCGTCTGGAGTGCGGGGAATTCGCTTAAAAGGAAAAGACGAAGTGGTGAGCATGGATATTCTTTCCGGTGGAGAATCCGATACCGGGGAACTTTTAGTAGTGATGGAAAATGGACTCGGGAAAATGACACCTGCCAGCGCATATCGCGCGCAAGGGCGCGGAGGGGGAGGGGTAAAAACGGCAAATGTAACGCCAAAAACCGGAAAAATAGTGGGAGCGTTGGTTATTTCTGAAGGGTTCCAAGGGGATCTCATGCTGATTGCAAAATCCGGGCAAGCCATTCGAATGCCTATATCCGAAATTCCGTCTCAAGGACGGGCAACACAAGGAGTGATCCTCATGAGGCTTCCTGCTGGGGATGTTTTATCTGGGCTTTCTGTTCTTCCCGCAGAAGGGGCAGAGGGGGAACCGGAAGAGAAGGAACCAGAAGGAGTGCAAGAATTGTTTTAGTTTTGAGAGGGGCGCGCCATTGGCGCGCCCTTTTTTTTATTCCCTCGTAGGGGCGTATTGCAATACGCCCCTACCAATGGCGCCAATGCAAAAATTGATGGCAAGTGAAACCTGGCAGGTCTTTTTTTTAGTATTCTCTCAAAAAGTTGCTCTTGTTTTTTCCCAAACCCTCAAAAGGACCTGCCAGGTTTTAAAAACCAGAAGAAAAGGTTCAACTCCAGAGAATTTAACTAGCACCAGTTCCGTCATTGCGATCCCGTGCAGAGGGAGAAGCAATCCATGCCCCACCATTTTCCTGTTGTTCTTTATCGCGGGTGACGGGGCTGTCCGCCTTTTTGTTTCGTGTTTTCCTATTCCTCCACACATTAAAAAAATTCAAATTGGGAGAGGTGAACCAGCACAATTCCACATTTTATTTTTTCTTCTCGAGTTTAGCGTCACAGTTGGGAATGTTAAAGTACAAAGGGGATCCAGAATCATTCGGTATAAATGTAAAATTTGTATCCTTCACGCTTCCTTTCCAATCCGTTTGGAATCCTAGTGAAGCATGAAGTTTGCCTACTATACTCACAATAGCCTTCGCGTGAGGATTATTTAGGATCATATTTCTTGTATTTAGAATCATATTCTCAGTTCTTGGGTAACCTTTAAAAGGGTGTGCTAACGAAGGAAGGGTAGCAAAAGGGAGGAGG
>JBAXIU010000064.1:0-6707 GCA_037138215.1 Candidatus Peregrinibacteria bacterium
AAACTCCTCCTCATTTTAATTCACTCTGTTGCACTTCGAATTAAAATCTAGGCCCTACTACTATTAAACCTTTTATAAAAGCAGAAAGAAGAAAATTTACAAAATTAAAAAACATTTTTATTTCTATTTTTAAAGTGTATAATGTCTTCGATCTTTTTTTTATTTCCTACAGAAAGTATAACAAATATAAAGTACTGGCGAAATAGTTCGGACGGAGCTTCTTTCTTTTTTTTGATTTTTATGGATCCTAAAAAAATCAAAAAAAAGTAGTACCGGCAAAAGAAGACTCCTCATCCACGATCAAAACTATTTTGAAAAAGTGATTATTATTTGTTTTTTTGTAAGAAATTTTTACTATTCTTTTATTTATTATGAAACTTACAAAAGGTTTTACACTTATCGAATTACTCGTGGTAATTACGATTATCGGAATTCTGGCAACAGGCGCAACGGCGGTTTACCAAGGTGCACAAGCAAAGGCTCGGGATAGCATTCGAAAGAATGACGCAGGTTCTATTGTCGGTGCGGAACAGTTGTACATGGCTGACCAAAGTTATTATGCTGACACTGCTGCCAAATTAAAGACATATCTTCAATCGGCACCAGTTCCACCCAAGGAGGATTCAGGAATTACAGGTGCCAAGGCTCAGTATGTCGTTAAGGTACCTTCTGCCACAAGCCCAACAGAAGTAGCGGTCCTTGCTTGCGGTATGAAAAACAAAGATGGTACTACGACGGCTACCACCTCAAACACTGATAACGGTGTACTGAAGCTGGCAGGTGTTACTGCTGCTGCTACATATGATTGTTCATTGTCTACTATAGCAGCTATAGTTTCTGCTGATACAGGCATGATAGCTACAGCTGGAGTGGTATTTACATACTAATCCTTATGCTGAGAGACAACTCTCATGATTTGATCCTCATATTTCGCTCTTGGATATAACGAAAAACATCGGCATAAAAAGGAGCACTCCAAGTGAAGTGCTCCTTTTTTAGTATTTTTTATTGGTGTACAGTTACTTTGAATTTTCCTTCTTTTATGAAAAAACCGGGGTTTACTCTTATTGAGCTTTTAGTCGTCATAACCATTATTGGAATACTGGCAACTGGGGCTAGCGTTGCTTTTCAAGTATCCGTAGCAAAAGCAAATGATGTTTCCCGAAAAATGTTTGTCTCAAACCTCAAAGTAGGGCAATTATCCTACGAAATTGACTTTTTAACTTTTGCCACAACAAAGGACCAATTAATGCCTTATTTTTCTTCTCAAAATTTAAAAATTCCTAATAGAAATGGAGGATCTAATCCTCCTCATATTGCACAAGTCCTTATGAAAATATCGGACAATAAAACTACCTTTTTAACCGTTGCCTGTGGAATGAGAGATGGCACAAGCCCTACCAATGGAGGATACACAGATCAATTCCCCGTAATGGGAGATGTGCTGTATAACTGCACTCATAGTGATCAATCGGCAGTATACATTCCTTCTGTTGCAAATCTTGATGAATCAAATGGAACCATTATTTCATTTACGCCGTAAGGCTTGATTTGACCCCGCAGATCGTCCCGTTGCACCCCTTAAAGTCCAAGGAACGAAGGTCCCCCAGGATCGTCATTTTTTTTGACATTCATACCGTGTTTTGAGAAAATAAATGCGTATTTGGGGAGTTTCCCACGCCTCCCTTTCTGTTTTTACAAAGAGGGAGCTTATTTTTTGTAGAGGGTTTCAAAACTTCTACAAATACGGTAAAAATCTTGTTCATCTATATCTCCCAATTTGTTTTTTAGTCTTCTGTAATCAATAACACGAATTTGAGAAAGGCAGGCAAGCATAGCCTTTCCTGACTGAAAAAATTTTACAAATCTTTTTCCCTCTTTCATTTCTCCATTTTTATACTGTAGCTGTGTTGTTGTTAGTGTTGGAGCAGGTTTGCAACCTGCTCCTTTTGTTTGGTAAAAAACCAATATCTTTTGCTATACTTCAAGAAACTTTTCATTTGTCCTTTCATGTCCCCTTCAATTCGTATTGCTCAATCAGAAAAAGATGCTCTGTATTTTGTGACATTTACCGTTAAAAATTAGTATTACCTTTTTGACCGTCATGGAAGATTTGAGATTTTAGAAGACTCTTTTGTGTATTGCCAAAAACATAAAGGTTTAAAAGTCTATGGCTTTGTTTTTATACTAAACCATCTCCATTTTATCGCTTCTGCCCCAGATCTTTCTGCTGTTATTCGTGATATGAAAAAATTTCTCTCAAAAGAATTAAAAAAGAATATTTGTGCTTTAGAGCCCAACATTCTTCAGCTTTTTGAATCAGATTCAGATACCTCTTTTTGGGAGCCTACGAATTATCCTCAACTCATTGAATCAGAGAAATTTTTTCTCCAAAAACTGCAATATATTCAGGAAAACCCTGTACGGAAAAGTTATGTTCATTTTTCAGAAGATTGGAAGTGGTCATCGGCGTCTCAAATTCCAACAAAAATTATTATTGAGGACTTGGAGGGGTAATGGTAACCATAAACAAAAGGAGCAGGTTACAAACCTGCTCCAACACAGAAAAACAAATCAAGGCAGGTTCTCGAGAAAAGAAAATTGCTCTTATAGAAGAGCAAAACTCCTCTTGGAAAGATTTGTATCTTGATTTTTATGATGCTGTGTAATGCGATGGATTGCTTCGTTCCTCGCAATGACGGAACACTTTCCCCACTCGCCAGTGAGGTGAAATAACCTCTCTTCTACCCCAGCACCGGAAAAAAGGAATTACCCCCCATTTAAACCTTGTATTGGGTGTGTGGAAGAAAAGGAAAACCAGAAAGAAAAGGGGTAACTCAGGAGAGTTGCCCCAGCACAAGGCAAGAACGAACACAGTGTCTTTTCTTATGGGTCACCTACAATTTATACCACTCAGTGTTTTTCTCGTTTTGACTCTGTTTTAATCAATCAGGAGAATAAGAATACATTTTTTCTTTACTATGCTCTCTTTTCATATTGAACCCGACGAAAATGAGTTTCATGCATGGTGTTCCGAACTTCCAGGGTGCCACACTCATGGGAGGACTCCAAAAGAAGCCGCTAAAAATCTTAAAGAGGCTATTATGCTATATTTAGAGGTAATAATGGAAGAAACCCTCCAAAAAAAATTACAATACGCATGACTCCTAAAGATTTAATGAAAATCCTCAAGAAAGAAGGATTCATTTTTATTCGGCAATCGGGAAACCATGCTATTTTTAAAGATGCGAATTTTTAGGGGATATTGAAAGAGCTTCATAGCTTCTCAAGCACCAATTCGCAAGGATAAATCTACCGTTTCCCCTCCCATGGTTAACGCACTCAGAGAAAGAACATCTACCCCACACCGTTCATATTCTTTGAGAGTTTTTTCGGTAATTCCACCCGATGCTTCCCAAAAAATATTATCCCGAAACCGCTCATCTTTTGGGATTTTTTCCGTTATGCGTTGTATTTCTCCCGGCGAAAAATTATCAAACATGATTACTTTTGGCATCTCCATACGCGCGTCCTGAAAGATCTGGTATACTTTCCAAAACTCTTCTTCTGTTTCCACTTCCACCTCAAAAAATGCAGCAAAAGGCGTTTTTTTCAACATATTTTGTATTTTTTCCTCAGCGCTTAACAGTGCCAAATGATTCTCTTTTAATAAAACAGCATCAAAAAGCCCTAAGCGATGAGTAATCCCACCTCCCACAGATACTGCCTTTTTATCCAGCGGTCCCCACAGGGTTTTGCGCGTCGCGGCGAGGGGAAGGATAGAAACATTCTGGAAACGGTTTGTTTGGGTCGCAATGCCACTCATGCGCATCAGCATATTTAAAAGAGGTCTCTCCAGTTTTAATACTTCTTTGGCGCTTCCCGTAAAGGTGCAAAGAATATCTCCTTTTTGAAGAGCCTTACCATCCATATTATTTCCCCAATCACACCCTACCCCGGGAAAAAAATGAGAGAGGACGATATCTGCTTCCTCTTTTCCGGCGAGTATTCCGGATGATTTTGCGGTAATGGTGGCGATTACCATTTTTTCCGCGCTTGCACCTAAAATGTTGGTAGTGATATCTTCTCCGTCGTGGATCAGTTCTTGTGCAAAAAAATCGAGAACGATTTTTGTGTACCACGGGTTTTTTACAGTCAGGAGGTGGGATCGATCGTGTGGAAGCATAAAAATTAGAAATTAAGAATGTCCTGTCATTGCGAGCTTGCGAAGCAATCCAAGGATTATCTACTGGATCAATTCGTCGTTCCTCCTCGTGATGACGAGAGGTTTTCCGCTCGGCGGCACGCCCCTATACGGATATTACCTCTTGTGCCACCGAAAACGAAAATCCGCGCGCGGTAAGAAAGGGCAGAAGTTTTGCTTTTTTTTGAAATGGTGGCAGGTGTTGTACGCTGGGCAGTTTTTCGGAAAGCGCCAATTTTGCGGCTTCGTATTCCATTTCTGGTGAAAAATATTCTGCCAAAATGCGCTCGCAAATTTCTGGGGAAATTCCTTTTAATAGGAGTTTTTGACGGTACCATTGCCGTCCTTTGCGCTGATTGGCAGCATAATATTCGGTCCAATGCTGGGCATACGCGTCATCGTCAATATATTTTTGTTCCAAGAGTTCTCTTATCACCGCTTGGCATTCCTCTTTTTGGTCCGGAAATTTTTTCCAGAGTTTTGCTTGCATCTCTTTTTCCGAGTATTCTCTTCGTGCCAAGAGGTCAAATGCCGCTGAACAGATTTTTTCATTCATGCGTGCATCATAAAATATTCTTGCCATTTTTCCAACCTTCCCGTATTATCAATTCCTTTTTTTCATTTTTATGGCACGCGTTGTTCTTGCTATTGGGCATCATGATCATGATCCAGGAGCCGTTGCAAACGGAACCACAGAACACGCAGAAGTAAAAGCCGTGGTGGAAGCCGTTCAAAAAGAACTCCAACAAGACAGTGTGGAAGTTTTTATTCCGCCCACCAGTCTTACCCTCCCCGAAAAAATCCAATGGATTAACCAGTATTTTACAGCGGATGATTTTGTCATTGAGATTCATCTCAATTCTTCTGCCGATCCCGCTCCAACAGGGGTTTCCACCTGGTATTGCGACGGAAAAGACCCCGAAAGAAAAGTGAGCGAATATTTTGCCAATGCGCTTTCCATGCGGATGAACCTCAAAAATATGGGAGCTAAGCCGGATACTGCTAATCGGCATGGACGGCTAGGAATTGTGCGCGACACCATTCCCCATTCTTGGCTTTTTGAGGTGGGATTTATTTCTCATGCTGATGATTTAGAAAAATTTCGTCGAAAAGGGGTTTCAGCCATTAAAGAGTGTGTAACGGATCTTTTTCTGGGTGGAAATCCTCTTCTCCCAGCAGAGGCAGTATGGCCATTTCGAGATGTTCCCCCTTCTCATTTTGCGTTTGAAGCGATTAAAAAAGCAAAAGGGAAAGGAGTTATTAGTGGCTATGAAAACCAAATTTTTCGCCCCAACTCTGGCATTACCCGAGGAGAAATGCTGGTTTTATTAGAGCGATTAGGCAGTTTGTAAAAAACATTCTCTCCGAAAAAACCTTTTCATCACTTCCTATGCAATATGTCATAAAAATTATTCTCTCCGCATTGCTTATTACGGGTATATCGGAGCTAGGGAAAAGATCTGCTGCTTTTGCGGGTATTTTATCTTCTATTCCCGTTGTTTCGATGTTAACTATGGCTTGGCTATACAATGATACAAAAGATGTGCAAAAGATTATTGATTTCTCAAATAATATTTTTTGGGCCGTCCTTCCATCGTTATTCTTTTTTCTGATTCTTCCCATACTTCTCAAAAGTGGGGTTCCATTTCACACTGCAATGATTATTTCTGCCATTGCAATGTTTATTGCCTACAGTGTGTATATTTTTATACTCGCAAAGTTTGGAATTAGAATTTAAAGGGATGCAGAAAGAAAATTTTTTGTCTCTCCTAAGGCATTCTGTTTTTTTATCTCAGCCTTTCCACTGCCTCTTTTCGATCCCCACTTCCAAATATGTAATTTCCTGCTACCAACCAGTTGGCACCAGCTTTTTTTGCCAGTGGGGCGGTTTTTTCATCTATTCCTCCATCTACCTCAATATCTTTTTCTGGAAATTTTTCTCGAATTTGTTCAATTTTTAAAAGCACTTCGGGGATAAATTTTTGCCCACCAAAACCGGGGTTTACGCTCATTACCAAAACAAAATCAGCCATCGCAATGGCGTCTTTGGCGCTTTCAAAACTGGTGGTGGGATTTATGGCTACTCCCGCTTTTTTTCCATGCTCTTTTATTTGTTGCAAAACTCTGTGGAGGTTTTGGCAGGCTTCAAAATGAACAGAAATCATGTCTGCTCCCACTTTTACAAAATCGTCTATCAGCCGTTCGGGATGCTGTACCATAAGATGTACATCAAATACCGTTTTGGTTTTCAGGTGCTTTAGAACCGGTGCCCCAAAGGTGAGGTTCGGTACAAAATCGCCATCCATCACATCAAAATGAATTCCGTCGGAAAAACTTTCTACACTCTCAATTTCTTTTTGGAGCGCACCCATATTGGCAGCCAAAAGGGATGGGAAGATTTTAAGAGAAGGCATAAGAAAGAAGAAAGAATTAAAAATTAGGAATTTGGAATTTCGGGTGTCCCATTGCCCCCTTTATAAGGGGGATGCCAAAGGCGGGGGGT
>JBAXIU010000065.1:0-6636 GCA_037138215.1 Candidatus Peregrinibacteria bacterium
AAACTCCTCCTCATTTTAATTCACTCTGTTGCACTTCGAATTAAAATCTAGGGAAGATTAAGAGATGGTCTTTATCTTTTCTTTACTTTTCCGTAGTACACCAGAGGGAGATTCCCTTTTTTATGAATATGCGGACGATATTTATTCCCATGCTTGTTTTGCTCACCTTTTCAAATATTTTCCCGGGCAGTGTTTTTCCGAAAGCACTCCTCTCAAATACTATTGCCCCTTCTCTTTCGTATTTTGATGTGGGGGATAGAGAAGAGGAAAAAGAAGGAGATGATCGAGAAAATGAATATTTTATTTATCCTCCCCAAAAAATTATTTTAAATTCTGCTTCATAAAGCCATTGAGAGGATAAAAACAAAGGAGATAAAAGATTAAAAAGTCCCTCTGCTTATTCATCTTTTCTTCATGTTCCTCATTTATAATGAATATGAATTTTTCTTTTACCCCTTTTTTATGAAAATTCACAATTTTTTGCTCTCTGCAGCAATGGTTCTGGCATTCACCGGCGTTTCTTTAGGAGGAATTTCCTCTAATGCATTTGCATCAAATGCAACGAGTCAATCTCATGAAAGTGAGACTCATTTATCAGCTGTAGCAGCAAAGACAACTGCTATAAAAACAAAGGCAAAAGCTCCAGAGAAAGCAATAAAATCTACTACAGCAGTAACGAAGTCAAAAACTAAGGCAGCTGTGGCAAAGACGGTTGTAAAAGCAAAAGGAAAGGCAATTGCCGGAGTAAAAGCTAAAGCTAAAGCAAAAGTAACAAAAAAGTAATCTTTTTTGATGTGTTTCTCCCCTCTTCTTGTTTTTTAGAAGACCAGAAGGGGGGATTCTTTTTTTCATTTTCTTCTTATGAATCATAATCGTTTGTTATTTTTGGGAACGATGATTTTGGCTTTTTTAGGAATTTTATTGGGAATTATTACGCCTCCTCCTGTTTTTGCAGCGAATCATGTTCAGAAGAAAGGAATATCCGTTGTTTCTTCTAAAAAGACAGTTCAGAAACCAAAAATTATAAAGAAGGCTTCTCCCAAAATATCCCAGAAGATGAATGGAACAGCACAAGCAAAGGCTGATGCTGAAGCAAGAGTATTGGCAGGAGAAAGAGCCAAGGCAGGTGCAGCAGCGGCAAAAAAACAATTAGAAAAAGAAGATGCACAAGCAATGGCAGTAGTAGCCGCAAAAAAAGCACAAGCTATTGTACCGGCAAAAACAAATGCAGATTCTGTTTCAAAACCAGGAGTTAAATCTTCTCCACACAAAAAATAGAAAACTTTTTTATGGTTTCTATGAATATTCGATATTTTTTATTTCTTGGTATTGGAATTTTGTCTTCAGGATTTGTGATTTGGGGTATATCTTCTTCCCATACTCTTTCGTTTGCTGGGCATGGAGACCCCCAAAAAATTGAACAGCTTGAGGAAAGAGGGCTTATTACCCCTGTAAAGGCCTTAGATAAGGAGATCGTTTCCATGAAGGCTATGGAAACAATTTCTAAAAAGGCAAAAGGGCGTGCAAAAAAACCAGTTTCAAAAACGAGTTCTGTGTCTTTTGTTTCCAAGAAAAAGTCTTCCCCAGATATAAAGTCCATTGAAAAAACATCGGTTTCTTCAACACCGTCTCCTTATCTTCAATAACCCACTCCGGTTCCACAAACACGAACACGGGCGAGTTAATCGTATTGTACCAAGTTTGATATTCTCAAAATTTACTAGTATTTTAAAAATTACACGATTCCTGATGTGAATGACCTCCAAAAATGGAAAAAGGGAAAAATGGCAGGTGTGAGAAAAAAAGTTTCTAAAAAGTAAAGTTTATATAGGTTAGAACTGTATAAACTCTTACTTAATTTTTATGAGAAAAAAAGTGCCAGAAATTTAGAAAAAATGAGACGAAAAAGTATGGGAAACAAAATAAGAGGCAGCAGTATTTTTGTAATTTTTGTCAGAAGAAATTCCAATTAAAAGATTGGAAGAAACCGAAGCAGAAAGAGAGTCTGATCCGCGAATATGCACTGGGGAAGCGAACTCAAAAACAAATGGGAGAGAAGATCGGAAAAAGTAGAGAATGGGTAAATCAATATCTTTCGGTAGGTGTGAGGAAGTTGGTGTCTAAAATTTTTGTGTTGGGCAGGATTTGTAATCCCGCTCCTCCGGTTTGGTACCTGTTTACTTTTGCCAATTCCTCGGTAATTTTCTTTTTTAAGCCAAAAAATGATTCCATTTACAAAATGGAACCAACACAGAAGGCGAGTTGATGCCTTGAAAGTTTTTGAGAAAACACGAGACTAGGAGAAAACTATTTTAAAAAGTATAAAAAGGACTTAATATTCTTGTGGCTTACATCCATGATGGTTTTATTTCGGTCCCCGAGACTACTTTTTGTATTTTTCATTGTCTATGAGTGTTCTTCTTCAAGAGATATCTGAAACGCAATGGATAAATCGGTGGGCTGGGTCTTATACTTTTCTCTCTTGCTCCTATTGGGCACGCCAGTATTTCTTTGCTTTGCAAGAATATTTAGGTGTTTGTTTTCATCGGACCCTTTTTATACATCAAAAGGGAGTCTCTTCTTTTTTTGTGCCAGAGGAAGAATTGGAGCTTTTAGGTAAAACGCTCGCCAAAAAAACACGAGAAGAGGACTCTTTTCTGCATAAAAATATAGTGGCTATTAAAGAAAATACCGATCTCATTCTTCCTTTTTTTCAAAATTTTCAAAAAAAAATTCCAAAGAGAGAAGAATATCAAGCATTTCTTCCTCTTTTTAATAGGCATTTAGCTCTGCATGTTTTTATAAAAAAAACGGTAGATTTTTTAGATACCGAGACTCTTCAGGAGGTAATGCCTTTTTTTATCGATGCTCGTATATACTCCGAAGCGGTATATAGCCAAAGTGAACAGTGTTTTAGAGCACTTGCGCATCATATCGCCAAAAAAGAAGGAGTTTCAGATGAATTTTTAACATGCCTTACTCAAAAAGAACTGGAAGAATATTTAGAATCTCAATATCTTCCTGAAGAGAGAATATTACAGGCTCGATATGAACATAGCGTTTTATACGCTCAAGAATTGGATATCCATATTATGACCGGAGAGATTGCAAAAAAAGCAGAAGAATCCCTTTTTACCAGTAACACTGTCTCTTCCAATGTTTTCTCAGGAATAAGTGCATATCCTGGAAAAGTCACAGGAAAAGCTATTATTATTACCAATCCTTTTGAGAAAAAATTGTTTCGGGATGGGGATATTTTGGTAACAGGGATGACGAGACCGGAATTTATGCCACTGATGAAAAAGTGTTCAGCAATGGTTACCGATGTGGGAGGAATTTTGTGTCATGCTGCTATTACGGCGCGAGAATTACAAATTCCGTGTGTGGTGGGGACGGGAATGGCGACAAAATATTTAAAAGATGGGGATAGAATAGAAGTGGATGGAGATATGGGTATTATTACAAAGTTAGAAAATACGCTATTGATGGTCGTCCCATTTTCTGGTCTTTCCATATCTGATGTTTCTCTGGCAGGAGGAAAAGGGGCTTCTTTGGCAGAACTTACCAAAGCAAATATTCCTGTGCCAGATGGATTTGTAGTCCTGACTTCCGCATTTGAATATTTTTTACAAGAAAATGGTTTAGCATCTATTATCTCAGAAATCCTCACGCACATTTCATCTCAAAATATTCATGACCTAGAAAACGCGTCCCAAGAAATCCAAAAAAAGATCTTTTATGCGGAAATACCAGGCAATATACAAGAAGAGATACAACGGTCGTTTCAATCTTTACAGACACCATTTGTGGCAGTGCGGTCCAGCGCTACGGCAGAAGATGGTGCAGAAAACGCTTGGGCGGGGCAACTGGATAGTTACCTTAATACTCCTGGAAAAAATCTCATCCAAAATGTAAAAAAATGCTGGGCATCCCTTTTTACTCCTCGTGCGATTGCGTACCGTTTGGAAAAAGGGCTTCTTGCTGAAAAAATTTCTGTTGCCGTAGTGGTACAAAAAATGGTGGAATCGGAAGTATCAGGAGTCGCATTTTCTGTGCATCCCGTAACGGAAAATAAGAATACTCTTCTGATAGAAGCCGGTTACGGATTGGGGGAAGCCATTGTTTCTGGGCAAATAACGCCAGAAAGTTATGAAGTGCAAAAAAATCCTCTTCAAATCCTTATAAAAAATATTTCCCTTCAGGAAAAGGGGATTTTTCGGACAACAGGGATCGCAAATATTTCCGATCCAGAGGCGCAAAATGAGTGGTGTTTCATTCCGCAAGAAAAACAAAAAGCACAAAAACTCTCCGATTTGCAAATCCTGGAACTCTCCGCATTGGTCCTCAGCATTGAATCTCATTATGGTTTTCCGTGTGATATTGAGTGGGCGTACGAAAAAGGAAAGTTTTTTATTGTGCAGAGTCGTCCGATTACAACCCTCACCGAAATTGTTTCTCCTTTAGAATCGCCGCGCGATTTAGTTCAAAAATATCACTTCGAAAAATACACTTGGACCAATAAAAGTTTTCATGCGGTTTTGCATACTTTTTTCCCCTTAGGCATTGTGACGCAACGAGGAATAGAAGAATTTACCTATCGCACAGCCAATACCGTCTTTTTTTTAGAAGGGACATCTTTGTATTGGTATTGGAACGACCATGATCTTCGAGAAGTGAGGGAATCATTTTTCAAAGAACTGCAAGAAAATCCTCATTTTTTGGAAGAACGAAAACAGGTGTGGAAAGAAAAACTTCAGGTATTTGACGAATGTCGGACGCGTATAGACCAAACCGATTTGTCCTCTTGTTCGGATGAAGAATTGACGCATATCTATGATGATTTTTATGCAAAATATACGGATGAATATGCTGATTTTATGACTCTCGGAGATGCTATTTCTATGTATGCAGATGAATATTTTGTGCCTCGATTCCGAGAAATTTTAGGAGAACAGTTTGATGAACTGTTTCCAAAGCTTTGCAATCCACCGTATCTTTCATTTTTGGAAGAGGAGCGCGCAGACCGCTGGAATATGCCAAAACAGGATAGAGATGCGCTTCAAAAGCACGCGGAAAAGTATTTCTACATCCAAAATAATTATGCCCACGCAGTCCGGTTGCCCGTTGAGGTTTTTGAGAAAATGAGAGAAGAAGAGGGGCAGGAAAACGAAATCCATCCAGAAGAAGCCATGAGAATACGAATGAACGAAAAAATGAAAATTATTGCCGATTTTTCTATTTCAGGATGGGATCAAACGCTTCTCACCGTCATGGATGAATTTTTTACGCTTCAAGATACGCGAAAAAAATATGTGCTTATTTCTAATGTGTATCAATTCCAATTTTTACGCGAAGCGGAGCGAAGAACGGGTATCCCACTTGATCTTCTCTGTTTTTCCGCACAGCCGGAATATCGACAGATCCTGCAGAAAACGATTTCTCTAGAGATACTCAAAGAGAGAAGTAAATGCTGTGCCATTGTGCACGATGAGCATGGATACACCATTGTTACCGGTAAAACGGCAAAAAATGCACTCCAATTTTTTCAGAAACGAAAAGATGATACCGAAAGCATTACGGGCATGGTGGCTTCTAAAGGATGTGTTACTGGTCGCGTTAAAAAAGTGATGAAAATTCACCATATGGTGAATATGGAGAAAGGAGATGTTCTGGTTGCCTCTATGACTCGCCCCGAAATGGTTCCGGCAATGAAGTTGGCTTCTGCCATTATTACCGATGAGGGTGGCGTTACTTGCCATGCGGCGATTGTTTCCCGTGAAATGGGTATTCCCTGTATTATTGGCACCAAAATTGCCACCCAAGTACTGCGGGATGGAGATTTAGTGGAAGTGGATGCGAATGCAGGAGTAGTGAGGATTTTGGAATAAGGGGGAAAATAATTGACATTTTTTTATTTTGAAATAGAGTACTTTCTTGTTTTCTTTTTTTATGAACTCACCCAAAAGAATTTCCGCTTTACCAACAGAGGCTTCCCAAGAACAGCGAGAAAATATGCAACATTCTCAGGTGGTTTTGCATCTCATTCGGCATGGTGATAAAGCATCTGCACAACCAGGACAACCAGATAAAGAGGTCCCCTTAAAATCTCCAGAAGGAGTAGCAGGTGCATATAATTCAGCAATAGCTTCGATGTTGATGGTATCAACAGCAAATTTTATCGGGGGTGCCGGTTCTGGTTTTGAAAGGGCAGATCAAAGCGTGCGCTCCGTTATGGCGCAAAAATTGGGAGTATCCTTGGCAGAAATACAAGAAAAAAGTGCGGATGAAATGCACGCATTGTTAGCTGGACAGACGACGAAAGATGGTCGTTTCTTCCAAAAAAGAGCATTTTTTCAAGAATTTCCAGAGCTTGGTCTTAATGCCGATTATGAAACTCTTGCAGGAGCAGAATTGTTAGCAGGTTTTAAAAAAGGGGAATATTTGAGATGGGTTGTGAATGAGTCCGATGGTGTTGCAAAAAAACATAATGACGCAGAAGTGAATACCTACACCAGAAGGGCAAAAGATGTTGCGAATCTCCTGCTTCAGCAAATGGACCGACGATTTGGGGCATTGCAACACTTCCTAAGTTTCAATTCGAAGTGCAACAGGGGAAACAATAGAGAGCGAACATAA
>JBAXIU010000066.1:0-6303 GCA_037138215.1 Candidatus Peregrinibacteria bacterium
AAACTCCTCCTCATTTTAATTCACTCTGTTGCACTTCGAATTAAAATCTAGGCTTAATTTCCACACTCCTCACCGCCTCTGCAAAATATTCCATATCGCTTTCTCGAATTCCTCCAATATTTACCCGTCCACTCTGCGGTAAAAAAATCCCCCATTCTTCTTTCAGTACGGTAATTTGCGCAGGCGAAAGCGGTAAAAGAGAAAACATTCCCTTGTCGGTGGCAAGAAATTGGTATTCTTCCGGAAGTGCGCTGGTAAGCATTTTTCGACGCTGTTCCAGATCTTTTCTCACGCTCTCTACCTCCCCTTTCCACTCATCTGCATATTTTTGAAGGACGATTTTGAGAAGATGTGACCCAAACGCAGGAAGATTAGAAATGGTCTCCCGAACGAGATTTTGGAGATTTGTAGAAACCTTCTCTTTTTCTGGTGTTTTGAGCATCAAAATTCCCGTGCGGTGTTGGTACAGTGCCGCATTTTTAGAGAACGAAATGGCAACGGCACATTCCTCCAATTCCTCAAGGTACAAACGAAGATATTGCTGGTCTTCCTCCCATCCCTCCCCAAAGCCAAAATATGCAAAATCTACAAATACAAAAATGTGTTTTTCTCGCGCGGTAGCCAAAACTGTTTTTACATCTAAAAGAGAAAGATTTTTTCCCGTTGGATTATGCGTAAGCCCGCCATGCAGCAGCAAAACACTTTGGGCAGGAGCGTTAGAAATAGCATTCAAATATCCCTCCATATTCACCTTTCCCTCTGCGATATGCGAAAAAGTGACAGTTTGAAAGCCATGAAAAACATTAAAATGGTTTTGCCAAGTGGGCGTGGCAATGATGAGTGTGGGATTTGAAATTTCTCGTTTTACAAGCGCCGCCAACAAAGCGCACGCATGGGTTCCGCCACAGGATTGCTGAAGGACAATATTTTCGGGAAGCATTTTTCCCAAAAGCGTTTCCATGGCGAGTGCGCAAAACTCTTGGTCTCCACTCATAGAGAGATATTTTGGAAGCAGCGGAACCTGCGAAATGGCTTTTTGAAGAGCAGAAAAAACAAAAGGCGAACCATCCGGCGCCATATAAATACCAATTCCACCATTTATTTTTTTGGGATTTTTATTCGCCAAAAACTCATCATTAAGGAGAAAAAGCGCGTCCGGAGGAAGAAGAGAGAGAGAAGAAAACATGGATTAGGAATAACGAATGAGATTGGGAATTTTTAAGACGCACACATACAAAACCCCATCGTCCTCAATTTTACTGCGGAGAACAAAGAAAAGGAAGAAATATTTGACAATCACAAAAAGGGACCGTAAAGTGCGCGCCTTCAGCAATTTTTTTCTTACTTATGGCTTTAGAATCTCAACTCCTCACTATCTCCCCCTCCGGCCAAGGACTCCAGACAATAAGGATAGAGCAGCATTAGGAAGTGCTATTCCCGAGGCAATTAGCAATTTACAAGGGATTACCTTTTCCCAAATAGCAAAAGATGGTGGCAGTGCTGTTTTTGAATATTCAGCAGAAACTGAGCCCCAAAATATCCCTCAAATAGAACAAAAAATCCAACGACGATTGCAAGAGGCAGGAATTATTATGCCTCCGATATCTCCTTCTTCAAATATACCATTGACTGCAAACGGAAGTGGTATGCCCAGTGGAAAAGCCGAATTACAAAAAAAAGGAAGAAATGTTCCTCCAGAAGAACCAAAATGTGCGATAAAATTCTCTGCAAAACAAATAAATATTCCCCAAGAAATAGGAGGAAAAATATTAAGGCTCTTATTACAAAATGCCGGAAATATAATAGTCGTAGCAAATAAACTGAAACCACAAGGATATAGATTCGGCGATAATAACGACATTATTACCCATGAGATGATTGCTAATGCCATTGCAAAAGTACCGTTTACATTTCAGGCAAAAAATGGAGATGAAAAAGCAAATGAGGGGTTACCAGATATCAGTGATAAAATAAAAAGGTACTTACAAACTGCCCCTTTTACTCTGGAATCGGTGTGTGAAAAACTAAAAGAAGAAGGATATACAGGAGAGTACTGGAATGACCCCATAACACCATTAATGATTGTAAATGCTTTCGCAAAGGCGGAAATATAAAAATTCTACCTCTTTTTCTCCCCCTGCTTCCCCCGAAAAACAAGAAAGCAAGCGGTTACCACACACAGGAGCAATATTTTTGCCCCTGTCCCCAAAAATAGAGCACTGATTCCTAAAACTGCTGAGATACTAAAAAAGAAGAGGAGAATTTTGTTTTTCCCCCAGCCTTTTTTGAGCAAAATATCATGCAAGTGCCGTTTATCTCCACCCTGAGCCGGAGAAACGCCCGAACGAATGCGATCAAAAATAACATACGCCGCATCCAAAATGGGCAGAGCCATAACAATTAGCGCCGTTGCGAGTTTCCCTCCCGCAAAAAGGGAAAAAATAGCAATGCAAAACCCTGCAAACATGGCTCCCGTATCCCCTAAAATATACCGTTCTGTAAAAATATTTATGGCGAGCAGCGGAAGCGCCGCCCCAACAAAAACAAAACACATATTCGCCACTTCCGGCTGACCGACCCTGTCTGAAAGAGAGAGAAACGCGAGTACCAAAGCCGCCAGAGCGCTAGAAGAAAGCGAAAGATTGGGAATCCCATCAATCCAGTTAGAGGTGTTAATGAGCGACAAAATCCAAATTCCCGTTAAAACGCCACCCAAAATAATTCCCAGGGAAAAAGCGTTATCGGCCAAGGGATTGGTGAGAAACGCAATATAAATGCCACTATACACCACCATAGCGGCGCATAATGCTTGCACCCCAAGGCGAATTTTTGGGGCAATACGGTATTTATCATCCAAAAGTGAAGTAATCGCGAGAAGGGTGCTGGCGCCTAAAAATCCATACATTTTCGTATTCATTTCCGCCGTAAAAATAATCCCTAATAAAACACTCAGCACAAAAACAATGCCAAACGGGTATGGAAGCCGCCCCCGAATATGACCATAGCGTTCGGGCGTATCTAATAGGCCCCACTTTGGGAAAAATTTAAGTGCCAAAGCGCTCAAAAAAGCACTGAGAAGAAAGCCAAGAAAAAGAGGGAAAAAGGACATGGGGATTTAAGAATGAGGGATTTTGGAGGGGCAAATCTTGTATTCCATTCGCTATTTTTGCATACTCCTCTTTGTAAAAACAAATTTCTCTATTCTATGATCGCCTTTTTAGAAGGAAAACTTTCGGCATTAGAAACCGCCTCCATCCTTATCAATATTGGTGGCGTGGGCTACCGCGTGCACTGCACCAAAAAAACGCTCCAAAAATGCGCTAGTAAAGTGGGCGAAAGCGTTCTGGTATTTACCTACCACCATATTCGGGAAGACCGCAATGACCTGTTTGGATTTTTAGAAAAAGAAGAGTCTCAATTTTACGAGCATCTTTTAGGGCTTTCGGGCATTGGTCCTAAAACCGCATTGGAGATCTTAGAGTTTCCGCTCTCCCAAATTTTTGAGGCGGTTGCCGCAGAAGAAGTTTCTTTTTTGGCGCAAATAAAAGGACTCGGGAAAAAAACAGCATCGCGGATGATTTTGGAACTCAAAGGCTCTTTGCCACGACTCTCTGCAGGAGAAGAATCCTCTTTTTCTGTTTTTCATCAGGATATAGAACAAGCCCTGTTAAATTTGGGTTTCCCACGAGAAAGAGTAAGCCGTGTTATGGGAAACCTCCCCGCAGAAAAAAACACGGAAGAAAGTGCATTAAAATGGGCATTAAAAGAATTATCGATGTAATGTCTCCCGTAGAGACGCCTCGCTGGGGCGTCTCTACAACACTAGGACATTTATTAAAACGCATCTTTCTCTTTAACCGGATACCGTCTTCTTCCCCTTTATGCCTTCTCCGTTTAACTTTGCTGGTCGTATTGCACACGCTTTTGTGCACAACAGAGCGGTTGCTATCCTCCTTTTTTTTGTCGCACTCTTTTTAGGCGTTTTTTCGTACGCCGTTTCTCCCAAACAATATAATCCGGAAGTAACACTCCCGGTATTTCAAATTTCTATCGATTATCCCGGTGCCAGTGCCGAGGAAGTAGAACAATTTGTAACCCGGGAACTGGAAGAAAAAATTTCTGATCTGGAAGGCGTGGATAAAATTTCATCAATTTCTATAGAAGGTGGAAAATCAATCGTTACCGTAGAATTTTTGGTGGGAGAGAGCTTGGAAAGTGCTCGCGTAAAAATCCAATCCCAAATAATGGAAAACCTCAATCTCCGGCAAGGAACCATTGGGATACCGCTGGTAAAAACCATTAATCCCGATGATGTGCCACTCTTAGAAATCGGGTTTTCTTCCCTCATTCTTTCTCAAAACGAAGTCCGAAAAAATGTTTTGGAGCTGAGCAATAGGATACAAAGGGTTTCGGGGGTCTCCAATATTTCTGTTCACGGAGGGGAATCCAAAGCCCTCAAAATAGAAATGAATGCTGATAAAATGAAAAATTACGCTGTTTCCATTCCAGAAATAATACAAGCCCTGCAAAACAGTAATATTCAAATATTCCCAGGAAGCCTTAAAAATGGGACTACAACACAAGAAATAGAACTCCAAAGTACTATTTCTCTGGAAAATATTTCGGCACTGAGTATTACCAATGGCGTACGAATGCGAGATATTGCCACCATAACAGAAGGATTTACCGAAAAAACATCGTTTGTACAAGTCGCAAAACATGAAAATGAAGCGCAGAACGCAGTGCTTCTTTCCATTGCCAAAAGAAAAGGAGAAAACGGCATTACGGTTCCCTCTGCGGTAATGGATACGCTCCAGAAAGAAGAACCATGGCTTACTGCAAACGGTATTTCCTTCACGGTTTTTCGGGATGATGGAAAAATGGCAGCCACTGAAATTGGAAGACTGGGGCACGACTTAAGCATTAGTATTCTCATTGTCATTCTTCTCCTTGTTTTCTTTTTAGGACTTCGCGAATCCCTTATTGTTGCTATTGCTATTCCCCTCACACTGGGACTGGTATTTTTTGTAGGGTACCTTTTTCATCAAACCATTAACCGCATTACGCTTTTTGCGCTTATTTTAGCCCTCGGGCTTTTGGTAGATGATGCGATTGTGGTAGTAGAAAATATTCATCGGCATTTAAAAAACGGAGACGATAAAAAAATGGCAATTGTGAACGCCGTGAACGAAGTGGGAGTGGGGCTTTTTTTGTGTACTTTTAGCGCCATTATTGTTTTTTTACCCCTCACCCAAATTACGGGGAT
Source organism: Candidatus Peregrinibacteria bacterium (assembly GCA_037138215.1). GTDB lineage: Bacteria > Patescibacteriota > Gracilibacteria > CAIRYL01 > CAIRYL01 > CAIRYL01. The sequence continues at coordinate 5,267 of JBAXIU010000066.1, forward strand.
GATGGGACCATACATGGGTCCTCTCTCATTTTTTGTTCCCGTTGCCCTCGCCATATCCCTTATTGTAGCGTACGCGCTCACTCCGTTTTTATCAGACATCCTTTTGGTGCACCACCAAAACGACAATACGAATAAGGAAGAGTCTTCCTCTTTTTTTGACCGCATTGCACAAAAATACGCGCAAATGCTGTCTTTTATCTTTCAGAAAAAATGGCTTCAAAAAACCATACTATGGACTACGGGAGGACTTTTTCTGTTTTCCCTTCTCGTGCCTGTTTTGGGATGGGTGCATTTTAAAATGCTCCCCAAAGCCAACAGAGACCAATACTATGTGTATTTGGATGCCGATGAAGAAACCGACCTTCCCGCAATGCAAAAAATGGCATCCGCAGTAGGAGAGCTCATTGCCAAAGATTCCGAAACCCGTTCGGTAGAAATTTTTACGGGAGAACCGCCCGTTATTGATTTTAATGGGCTGTATAAAGGCGCCAATATGCGGAGTCGCCCGTTTTTGGCAACGCTGCGGGTCAACCTTTCTCCACACGAAGAACGCAGTATTTCTTCTGAAGAACTGGTGATGAGTATGCGCAAAAAAGTATTGGAAGAATGGTATTTTCCGCAGTGTGGAATGAATCCTCAACAAAATACTCCAGAAGTGGCACGGACACTCCCCTGCCCACCTCTTCAAAATCTCCATATAAAATTTTTGGAAGATCCTCCTGGTCCGCCCGTTAGTGCGACCCTTTTGGCAAAAGTAAAAGGAGAAAATGCGGAAATAAGAGAGCAAATAGCGCAAGATATGGAAGCGGCATTTGCAAAAACAGAAGGCGTGGTGGACACCGACACGAGCAGAGAAAGTGCGTTTTCCAAAACCATTTATGAAGTGAATTATGACCTCGTAAGAATGGCAGGAGTTTCTGTTACGGATGTTGCCAGCAGTTTACGAATGGCACTCTCTCCCGAACGCGTTATGCAGTATTTTGTAAAAGACGAAAAAGAAATGGCATTTATAGAGCTCTCTTTCCCAAAAAACGCAC
>JBAXIU010000067.1:0-6154 GCA_037138215.1 Candidatus Peregrinibacteria bacterium
TATGTTCGCTCTCTATTGTTTCCCCTGTTGCACTTCGAATTGAAACTTAGGTCTTGAATTGCTTTGATAAAAATTTTTACCTTACCCCTTATCTTTTCAATGTCATTATCTGAGAGTTCTGCCTCAACAGCGTCTGTTATTTTTTTAACTATTTTTCCCTCTCTTGTTGCCATGGGATTTTCGCTCATAAAAAAAGAAAAAGGACCGTTATCGTATCAAAAATTCTTTCTGATACAAATCATATTAAAAATCTCCTTCTCCTTGTCAATCTCCCCTTTCTTGAGGATAATACCTCCCGATTTTTCCCCTTTTTTATGGCCATTGTACAAAACCCAAAGGAACTGTTAATGGACGCATACCACGGCGGATACGCCTTGGGCGCGTTTAATGTGAACAATATGGAAATTACCCAAGCCATTATGGCGGCACACGCTTCCCAAAAAGCACCTGTTATTTTGCAGCTTTCCTCCGGCGCACGAAAATATGCCAATACCAATACTCTGGTGGCTATTATTCATGCCGTTTCCAAAGAATATCCCGAAGTGCCGATTATTATTCACCAAGACCATGGAGCGGATTTTGCAACCTGCAAAAGTGCTATTGAAGCCGGTTTTGGATCCGTGATGATTGACGCATCCCACGAACCGTTTGCCGAAAATGTTCGGCTGACGAAAGAAGTAGTCGATTTTGCCCATGCTCGAGGCGTAATAGTAGAGGCAGAACTGGGAATGCTGGGAGGAGTAGAAGAACATGTTTCCGTAAACGAAAAAGATGCACGACTCACCGACCCGGACGAAGCCGTAGAATTTATAAAACAAACAGGATGCGATACTTTGGCGTGCGCCATTGGAACCTCTCACGGAGCGTATAAATTCTCATCTGATGGAAAAGTGGATGTGGCACGAGTAATAAAACTGACTGAAGTACTGCCTGGTGTTCCTCTGGTGATGCACGGGTCTTCTAGTGTTCCACAAGAATATGTAGTCCTGTGTAACCAATACGGAGGAGATTTAGGAGGAGCGCGCGGAGTAGACGAAGCGACGATTGCCGAAGCGGTGAAATACGGAGTTTCAAAAGTAAATATTGATACCGACTTGCGCTTGGTAATGACAGCGATTATTAGAAAAGTGTTTACCGAAACACCAAAAGAGTTTGATCCTCGAAAATATCTCGGCGCTGCGCGGGATGAGATTCAAAAAATGGTAGAGCACAAAATTGGGGTATTGGGAAGCGGAGGAAAAATACGGGGGTAAAAGTGTAACCCTGTTACGACTATAAGGATGAACACCATTTTTTCTTTTCTATGAAACACCTTGTTTCTTTTCTCCTTTTCGGAATAGTCCTTTTTCCGTCTGGTGCATTGGCACAAACCTTTTCAGATGTGCTTATGAATCATCCTTATGCCCAAGATATTCAATATCTTACATCCGCAGGGATTGTAAGTGGTTACGCAGATGGAACCTTTAAGCCCGATGCGACTATTAACCGTGCAGAGTTTTTAAAGATTCTTATCGAGGCAAAATATACTACTGATGATATTAAAAACTGCATTGATGGAAATATTCCAGAGGATTGGACATATGTGCACCTTTCCGATGTTCCACGAGATGCATGGTTTGCACCGTATGTATGCCAAGCAAAAAAAGAAGGGATTGTGAGCGGTTACGCGGATGGAACTTTTAAACCGTCTCAAACCATTACCCTTGCAGAAGCGGCAAAAATGGTGGTGAATACTATGATTGGGATTGAATATGAAAAAGTAGAAGCAAAAATAAATAGTAGTGACTGGTGGCAACCATTTATAACAAAATTAGAAGAAAATAAAAATATTCCACAAACTTTGCAGATTTCAAATGCCCAAAGTAAAGAAATAACAAGGGGAGAAATGGCAAGCCTCATATATTCAATTTCTCATGATGGATCTTTACCTTTGATACCTTGTGCAACTTGGGGAGGACAAAATACCATTCATCTTGCAAATGTTCAGCAAGTTGGGGGGTATGATGTTTCCATTCAGCCTTCATGTATTATTCTTTTAGATCAAGTAAAAAAAGAATATGCTGTTTTTGACAATATTGGGGAGTTTATAAAATCAATACCAGATGGTGCATCAGGAGGTTTCAATATTTCTCTTCAAGGGAAAACACTAACTATGAATATTTGGAAACCTTATGACACAAAAAATTATGCAATGCAGGAGATGGGTCCCATTACTCTCCCGACTGGATCGTTTTTCTCTTCTGATGCAGAGTGGGAATCTATTGCAAAAAAAATAGAAACAAAAACATTCAATCTTTCTTTTCGGAATTATTAATTTTACATCTTTTTCTTTTTTCTCATGAAAACCACCCCCCTTCTTTCGTTAGCGCTTCTTTTTCTTTTTACCCTTTCTGCTTGTAGTTTTGATACTACCGGAGAAAAAGACAAACAAATTGAGCAGTTGCAATTACAAATTCAAGAACTTCAAAAAAGAAGTGCTACACCAGCAACACCCGAAGTGTCTCCTCAAATTTCTCCTATCCCAACGGCAATACCCGTAACCAGTACCCCTGAACCTTCTCAAAAAGAAACCTACACGCCTTTGCCAAGTGGAGATTTTAAAAAAGTTTCTGTGGCAGATCCAGCACATAGCACAGAATTTAAAGGTTCTTTATACGCAAGGGGATATATTACCACTGAAAAAGTGGTGGTCCCTGTAGAAGGAGATCCGGCGCATGAAGAGTATGTGTATTTTACAATGGAGGAATATACCCCACAAAAAGGAGTAGAGGATTATTTTGGAAAAAACAAAAAAAAGATATTTATCGGATGTTTAAAAAATGAAAAGAAAATTTCCTATATTAACTATGAAGGAGGAGAACATTCCTTTTCTTCTTCGGCTGTACAAAAAATCCTTGCTTCCAATAAAAACAATATGATTACGCTTAAAATGACTACGAAACTCTATGAGACCGGTTTTGGACCACCTGCGTGTTTTACTCCTTTTTCTTTTGAAGTGCTTTAAAAATTAAAAAACAAGGGCTAAAATTTTTTAGCCCCTACAAATTCATTTTGACAGGTTATAAACCTGTCCCTCCAACATTCCATGGAAAAGACGCCCCAGCGGGGCGTCTTTACAAATTCTTCTTCTGTTCCGTCATTTGTAATTCCGAAAAGGGCGTATATCAATACGCCCCTACACCTCCCTCCAAATTCTTCATTCCTCATTTTTAATTCTTAATTTTCTCCTATGTTTACCCCTATTATTTCCGCTGACTCTGTTGCGCCTATGGGCCCTTATTCTCCCGGCATGGATGCCGGAGATATAGTGTTTTTTTCCGGGCAAATTGCCCTTGCTCCCGATGGAATGTTTAAAAGCGAGTCCATTCTTACGGAACTCGATCAAATTTTTCTCAATATCGAAGGGCTTTTGCACGCTTCCAAACTAGAAAAAACAAATATCGTCAAAACAACGGTGTTTCTGATGGACCTCGATGATTTTGGTGTTATGAATAAGCGATACGCCGAATTTTTTGGGGACCATAAACCCGCACGGTCTACTATCCAGGTGGCAAAACTTCCTGCGGGGGCACGCGTAGAAATAGAAATTATTGCGAAGCGCTAAACATTCTCTAGAGCAGAACTCTCCCCTTTGTTTTCCTATGGCTCCCTCTCGCATCGCCCTTCTTGGCATGTTGATCGTTTTTTCCCTCTTCGGAGGTTTTCATATTTACGAGAGAATGCCGGATGGACGGCTGCATATCCATCTTTTTGAAGTCGATGAAGGAGACGCAATCCTCATTACTACGCCAGAAGGGCATTTTATTACGGTGGACGGAGGAATTAATAGTGCGGCAATTTCCAAGTTTTTTGCGCAAAAATGGTTTTGGGATCGAGATATAGATCTTCTTATTCTTACACATCCCGATTCGGACCATCTCAATGGTGCGTACGATTTGCTGCAAGCCTTCCATGTCAAAAAAATCCTCTTTACGGGAATCCAAAAACAAGAAGAAGTGTATGATCATTTTCTATCCCTCGCGCAACAAAAGGGAGTTCCCATTATTATTGCGGACCAGTGGAGTGATATTCATTCTGGAGACATAGTTTTGGATACGCTTTTTCCCCTTACAACTCTGCAAAACCAAGAGACAAAGCTGGCGAATAATACGAGTATTGTGTTTCAACTTCGTTATTCTGGCTTTAATATGCTGTTTACGGGAGATATTGAAGAGGAGAAAGAAAAACTTTTGCTGAGTACTGGGGTACCCTTAAAAAGCGATGTGTTAAAAATTGCACACCACGGTTCCAATACTTCTTCTACTCTTCCTTTTTTGATGAGTGTGGCTCCCCGAGCGGCGATTTTTCCCGTTGGCGTTAAAACACGCTTTCCTCATCCTTCGCCTATTATCGTGCAGCGGTTTCAGGATCTTAAAATTCCCACCTGGAACACGAAAAATGGAGACATAGAAATAGTGGTGAACACCGAACAGTTTTGCATGGTGCAAAAAGAATCGCAGAAATGTGAGAAAAATAACCCATAAATGGTTTAGGGGTAATCAGTATGGGCTATTTCGTCACTTCTGCCTGAACCACAGCATTTATAATTTTTTGAATTTCTTCTAGTTTTTCTGGAGACCTCGCTTCAAAACGGGTGGTAAGGTAGGGCGAAGTGTTGGATGCCCGTACAATTCCCCAGGCACCTCCTCCAAAATCAATACGAATCCCGTCAATGGTAAGGGCTTCGGGATACTGTGTCTTCAGTTTTTCTACAATTCTGGTAATCGCCTCAAACTTTTTTGATTCCGTTACTGCAATTTTTATTTCGGGCGTCACAAAGGTTTTGGGGAGTTCTGCAAAAATTTCCGTAAAGGTTTTTTCGCTCGCAAAGGCAATCTCTACCAGTTTCGCAGCTGCCAGCAGGGCATCATCAAAGCCAAAATATTTCTCGGCAATAAAAATATGTCCGGAAACTTCTCCTCCTAAAATGGCTTCTGTTTCTTCCATTTTTTCTTCTACAAACGAGTGCCCTGTTTTACACATCACCGCTTTTCCGCCCCAGTTTTCAATTTCTTCTTTCAGCAGTTCTGTCGCTTTGAGGTCATATACTACTGTTGCCCCTTCATTTCTCTGGAGCATATCGCGTGCTAAAAGCAAAAGCAGAAGATCAGCAGAAAAATGGTTTCCGTTTTTATCTACCACTCCTACTCGGTCGCCGTCACCGTCAAATGCCAGTCCCAGGTCACACCCGTTTTCTACCACAAATTTTTTCAGATCTCTCAAATTTTCTTCTCGTTCTGGATCTGCTTCATGATGGGGGAAATTCCCATCTACTTCGCAGTAGAGCTCTTCTACTGTAAATCCTGCTCTTCTAAAAAACTCTGGCGCGTATTGCCCAGCAATCCCATTTCCCGCATCAATGGCCAGTTTTCCGGTTTTTGGGAAATGCGTAATTTCTTTTAGGACTGCAAAATAGTCTTCTGTAAAATTCACCATTTCTTCTGTTCCCCGTTCGTATGGGGCTAAAGCTTTTTCTTCGCCTTCTTCTCGTTCTCCCGTAATCATTTCTAAAATGGCTTGGAGTTCGTCTCCGCATACGGCTTTGGATCCCAGTGTTTGGAGTTTAAAACCATTATATGCGGCAGGATTATGGCTTGCGGTAATCATTACACCCCCGTCATATCCTCCGGCGCAAGTGGCAAAATACAACAATGGGGAAGTTACCATTCCCACGCGCACAATATCCATTCCGCTTTCTAAAAGCCCTTCCGCAAAAGCATCTTCCAGAGTTTTTCCACTCGTCCGTCCGTCTCGCCCGAGTGCAACGGTAAAAAAGTGCTTATGTGGATTTTTTTCACGGAGGTACTCAGCGTACGCAACGGCAATTTGTTTTGCCCCTGTTTCGTCAAAATCGGTTCCGTAAATACCACGAATATCGTAGGCGCGAAAAATGTGAGGAGAAAGCATAGGAGAAGGGAAAATCACGGCGTATTATAAAAACGAAAGAAGATATTGACAAGAAAGAAAGAGGAGGCGAAGATTCAATCTCTTTTTTTCTACCAAAAAGAATTTGGAAAAAAGAAAATTTTTTTTTTACAATCTTTTATGAGTGTTGAAGCATATCCTAGATTTTAATTCGAAGTGCAACAGAGTGAATTAAAATGAGGAGGAGTTT
>JBAXIU010000068.1:0-6084 GCA_037138215.1 Candidatus Peregrinibacteria bacterium
CTCCTCCTCATTTTAATTCACTCTGTTGCACTTCGAATTAAAATCTAGGTCTTATTTCAAAAATTAAAAATGCAGGATCTGTTTTTTGCGGTCAATGGACTCCAGAATCTGCAGGAGATTACGCCAGTGGTACAAATCACACACTCCCAACTAGTGGCTTTGCTAAAAGTTTTTCAGGGCTTTCGGTGGACAGTTTTGGGAAATGGATTTCTTTTCAAGAAATATCGCAAAAAGGAATCCAAGGTCTTTCTCCTATTATTGAAACCCTCGCCCAAACGGAAGGCTTAGGTGCACACGAAATGGCGGCAAAACTGCGGAGAACTTTTTAATTTTTTCTCATGGTATCACCTCTTGCATTGGCGCGTCCTCGTATTAGAGATCTTTATCCCTATTCCAGTGGACGGGCGGAATTTTCCGGAAATGCAGAAATTTTTATTGATGCGAATGAAAATCCATTTAATACGGATGTAAACCGGTATCCTGATGTTTTTCATGATGAACTGCGAGAAAAGATTGCGGAAATAAAAAATCGTGAGTTCTCATGCGCACTTCAGAAAGAAAATCTTCTCTTCGGGAACGGTTCTAACTCATTTATATCTCTTATCCCTCAGATTTTTTGCGATGCAGAAAAAGATACAGTTGTATACTGTTCTCCCACTTTTGGAATGTATTCCGTTTCGGCTTGCATTCAAGGGGCCATTATTCACGAGGTTCCCCTGACTTCTGATTTTGATATTGATACCGAAGTACTAGAAAAAGCTTTATGTAATGCAAAACTCTTGTTCCTCTGCTCTCCCAATAATCCCACTGGGAATACTCTTTCGGAAAAGAAAATACTCCACATTCTTAAAACTTTTTCGGGCATAGTGGTTATAGACGAGGCATATATTGATTTTTGCCCAGAAAAAAGTATGTTGAAGTATTTGGGAGCATTTCCAAATCTTATTATTTTTCATACTTTTTCTAAACTTTGGGGGCTTGCAGATGCACGCCTTGGGCTTGCAATGGCACATCCAGATTCTATTCAGCTCCTTCAGAGAGTACAGTTGCCCTATGGTATCAGCAATCTTTCGCTTTCCGTCCTCAAAAAAAGAATGGAAAAAGAAAAAGAACGACAGGAAGAACGAAACATAATATTAGCCGAACGAAAAGCTCTTTCTGTAAAACTTGCTCATCTTCCCATTGTAAAAAAAGTCTTTCCAAGTGATGCCAATTTCCTTCTTGTACAATTTTTTGATGATGCCCAGGCGTTGTACGAAAAACTCCTAAAAAATGGTATTGTCGTGAGAAATTTTGCCCATAAGCCCCATACGGATAACTGTCTCCGTTTTACCATTGGAACGCCAGCAGAAAACCAAAAACTTATCTCTCTCCTCTCTGCATGAAAAAAATCCTCGTTATTGATCGGGATGGAACGCTCCTGTATGAGCCGCCTGAAACAGAATTTATTTCTAGTCTCGCAGAAATGGAGATTCTTCCCTGTGTAGTAAGCAGTTTAAAAGCACTTTTTGAAACGGGATACGAACTCATTTTGGTGACGAATCAAGACGGGCTTGGAACATCGAAAAATCCTACGGAAAATTTTGATGTGGTAAATGCCAAGCTCTTCCAAATATTAGCTTCTGAAGGTGTTTCTTTTTCGGAGATGTTCGTGTGTCCACACTTTGAGAGCGATTTATGCGCCTGTCGAAAACCCAGGACAGGACTTTTTACGAAATATTTGGCAGAAAATACGATAGATCTCCAAAATTCGTATGTTATTGGTGATCGAGAAACTGATATGGAACTCGCAAAAAATTTGGGTATCCCGGGATTGAAAATCCAAAATGCTATTTGCCCTCAAAAAGGGCAAGGAAACACTTGGGCGGAAATTACCCACTTTATTCTCCATGCTCCACGAATGGCAACGGTGGTGAGAAAAACAAAAGAAACTTCCGTTAAAGTTACCATTTCGCTTGATGGTTCTGGTAATTCCGACATTTCTACAGGTATTCCGTTTTTTGATCATATGCTTGAGCAAGTTGCACGGCATGGGAATATAGATCTTTCTCTTCATGCCATTGGGGATCTTATCGTTGATAGTCATCATACCATTGAAGACACCGCCTTAACTCTTGGAGAAGCGTTTAAAAAGGCTCTGGGCGATAAAAGAGGGATTGCGCGTTTTGGAGAAGCTATTTTTACACCGATGGATGAAAGTCAAAGTACTGTAGTACTGGATATTTCCGGACGACCATATTGCATGTTTACAGGGGCATTTATACGAAGCGAAATAGGAGGATTCCCAACGGAAATGACGAAGCATTTTTTTGAAAGTTTTACTACTGCTCTGGGTATTACTCTTCATCTCACGGTAACGGGAGAAAACGACCACCATAAAATAGAATCCCTTTTTAAGGGTTTAGGAAGGGCTCTTCAAAAAGCAATGTGTAAAAGAGGGAATCTTCTCCCGAGCACAAAAGGAGTATTATAAATTTTACTGAAAATGTATGATCGGAATTATCGACTACGGTGCCGGGAATCTTACTTCGCTCACCAATACCCTGGCGCGCATGGGAGTTTTGTACACGGTTTCTGCGGACCCTAAAATCCTCGAGACTTGCGAAAAAATTATTTTCCCGGGAGTTGGGCATGCCAAAAGTGCCATGGAGTCTCTCCAAAAAAACAGATTGGATATTTTTCTCAGCACTACCACCAAGCCTTTGTTGGGAATTTGTTTGGGGATGCAACTGCTCTTTGAATTTTCTGAAGAAGGTTATACCAAAGCCATAGGACGCATAAAAGGAGCTGTGAAAAAATTTTTGTCAGAAGAAGTGGGGATTATTCCGCACACGGGCTGGAATACCTGTAGAGACGCGATGAATCGCGTTTCTACAGCGGATATGTATTTTGTGCACAGCTATTACTGCGTTCCTAAAGATGACACAAGTGTGTGGATGACGACCGAATACAATGGAAAAACCTTTTGTAGTGCGATACAACAAGGAAATGTTTGGGGAATGCAATTCCACCCAGAAAAATCGGGAAAAAGGGGAGAGGAATTTTTACAATCTTTTATAGACCTATGAAAAGAACAATATACCTTGCCACCAGTCTTGATGGCTACATTGCAAAAAAAGATGGGGATATAGCATGGCTGAATGACTTTCCGAATCCCGAGAAAAGTGATTTTGGATTTTCAGAATTTTTAGCTACGCAAGATGCCATTGTTATGGGACACAAAACCTTTGAAACGGTCGTCTCATTTAAGGATTGGATATATCCGATCCCGGTCTTTATTCTCAGTACTTCATTGACCAGCATTCCACAGGATCTCCAAGAAAAAAATATACAGATTTTACAGTGCTCTCCTGAAGAGGTACTCGCAAAACTCAAAGAAAGGGAATATGAAAATGTGTATATTGATGGGGGGCAGACCATCCAACAGTTTTTAAAAAGAGATCTTATTGATGAGATGATCATTACCAAAGTTCCACTCTTGTTAGGGGCGGGCATCCCTCTTTTTTCTGAGCTCTCTTTGCCACTTCCATTTGAACACCTCATCACAAAAGTTTTTTCTAATGGACTTGTAAAAAGCCATTATCAAAGAATACGATAGAAATCTCTTTTAGACTTATTTATGATTTCCCCTTTTCAACTTCTCCCCGCCATTGACCTGATAAACGGGCGCCCGGTGCGCCTTTTACAGGGTGATTATGCCCAAAAAACAGAGTACAATCGCTCTTTTGATGAACTCGTAGAGATTTTTTCTTCCTTCGGAGATGGAATCCATGTGGTGGATCTCGACGGTGCAAAAGCTGGTTCCCCTCAAAATTTTGAGGCGTTGGAGCGTATTTGTTCCCTTTCCAAAATCCCAGTGGAATTTGGGGGAGGAGTTCGGACGATGGACGATATTCAAAAAATTCTTTCCACTGGTGCCTCTCGCGTAATTCTTGGGACTAGTGCACTCAAAAATCAAAATTTTTTGAAGGAAGCACTCCAAAAATTCTCTGCAGATTGCCTCGTAGTGGGAGCAGATGCGAAAAATGGCTTTATTGCAACGCACGGTTGGGAAGAAACTTCAAAAATTTCTGTTGCTGAATTTCTCAGTACGCTCCAAAAAGTGGGCATAAAAACCGTTATTTTTACCGATATTTCTACCGATGGTACGATGGCGGGACCGCCTCTGCAAAGGATTGAAGAACTCACCACCAATTTTTCAACGCTTGAAATTATTGCCAGTGGGGGCGTTTCTTCTCTGGTCGATATAAAAGCCATTCAGCAAACGGGTGCGTGTGGAGTGGTTTTTGGTAAAGCCTTTTATGAAGGGAAACTCGATGTTTCTGATCTCATCTCTTTTTCTTGCTCATGCTGAAAAAACGAATAATTCCATGCCTCGATATTAAAAACGGACGAGTGGTAAAAGGCGTAAACTTTGAGGGGCTCCGTGATATGGGCGATCCACTTTTTTTTGCGAAACGATATGAGGAAGAAGGCGCGGATGAACTGGTTTTTTTGGATATTTCTGCAACGAATGAAGGGCGGAAAACGGCGGTAGAGCTCGCGAAAAATCTTTCCCAAATTTTATCCATTCCGTTTACCATTGGGGGAGGCATTACCAGCAAAGAGGATGCTGAGGCAGTTTTACAGGCGGGTGCGGATAAAGTGGCAGTGAATTCTGCGGCGGTAAAAAATCCAGAGCTTATTACTACTCTCAGCAATGCGTTTGGGAGCCAAGCGGTGGTGCTGGCGATTGACGCAAAATGGACAGGAGAAGATTGGTACATTGCGACGCATGGAGGGAAAAATATCACCAACATACGAGTTTTGGATTGGGTGCAGATGGGAGAAAAGCGGGGCGCAGGGGAAATTCTCCTGACCTCCATGGACAAAGATGGAACCAAAGAGGGGTTTGATATTGCCCTTTTACAAGCGGTAGAAAAAATCTGCCATCTCCCCATTATTGCCAGTGGGGGAGCTTCTACCCCCGAAGATTTTTTAGAGGTTTTTAGTAAAACAAATGCCACCGGTTCTCTTGCTGCCAGTATTTTTCACGAAAATACGGTGACGATTGCGAGCATTAAAAAAATGCTTGCTCTCAAAAATATCCCTATTCGTTTTTAAATTTTTTTTTATGAATAATCCTATTTCTCTTGATTTTAAAAAATATCCAGACGGACTAATGCCCGTTATCGTTCAAGAATCTTCCTCAGGGCAAATATTGATGTTAGGATTTTCCAATGAGGGAGCGCTGAAAACTACGCTGGAAACAGGAATGGCAACCTTTTGGTCTCGTTCCCGCAATGAGCTCTGGACCAAGGGTAAAACCTCTGGTGACGCGCTTCTGGTGGATCGTATTCTTACGGACTGTGATCAAGATACTCTTTTGTATCTCGTTACTATGGCCGGGAAAGGAGCCTGTCACACTGGAGAAAAAAGCTGTTTTAACTATGAAATAGGCGTACAAAGCGGAGAGATTCAAAAGGCCACTGCTCCCTTAGATACCTGGAGTAGAACTTTTAGAGAAGAAGAACAGATGATGCAGGAAAAAACGCCTGAAGAGATTGCTTCTTCCAGCACTGCGTTTGGTATTTTTGGGGACCTCAATAAGGCTCTTCGAAAATTTGGTGAAGAGGCAGTAGAGGTTTCCACTGCGTTTGCGGGAAAAGCGTTAAGAGAAGACATTTCCGAAAACGATATTCTTGGAGAGGTGGCAGATCTTTTGTATCGGCTTCAAATTCTCCTGGTCCGATTCAATATTCCGTGGGGTTCCGTTGAGGGGAAAATAAAAACCAGACGGAGTTGGATTATAAGAAAGGGAGAAATTACTCCCCAATAATCTTTTTTTGCCTTAGCAGGTTTCAACCCACTGGGGCTTTATAGGGTTTACCCGAGGGATTGATATGGGTATTTTTCCAGAGAAATCGGAAGTATGGCAGGTGTTACAAAGAATTTCAGAAAAATTCTCTTTATAAGAGGTCCATTGATGAGAATAAACAAAAAAGTCCCTCTTTACGCCTGACGGCTAAAGAGGGACTTAATTTTATCCCTAATACCTAGATTTTAATTCGAAGTGCAACAGAGTGAATTAAAATGAGGAGGAGT
>JBAXIU010000069.1:0-5742 GCA_037138215.1 Candidatus Peregrinibacteria bacterium
CTTCTTAATGCCATTAGTATTGGTGAAGTTTGGGGAGTTTCTTTAGCTGAAGGAGTGAATAAATTTTCGGCTGATGAAGCTCGAACGAGTTTCTTAAGTGGCATAAAAAGGAAGAAAAAAAGAGGGCGCCATTCTTTCTTTCTTTCTTCCTTTCGTCAATATAAAATTCATACAAAGTCTTTCCCTTTTTTCCATGAACCTCTCTCCCTTTTTTTCCGCCGCCAAAGCGGCTTCCAAAAAAACTGCTCGCCTTTTATCTCTCCAAAAAACAGAAATTCTTCTCACCATTGCAGAAAAACTCAAATCCTCCAGCGCGGAAATAGTGGCAGAAAACGCCAAAGATATTACCGAAGGGGAACGAAAAAATTTAGGCAGTATGCTTGATCGGCTCCTCCTTACTCCAGACCGCATTTTAGCAATGGCACAGGATGTGCAAAAAGTTGCACACCTCCACGATTTTGTGGGAGAAATAATTGCAGAAGAAACGCGCCCAAATGGATTAGGTATTCAAAAAGTCCGAGTGCCCATGGGTGTTATAGCCATGATTTATGAATCTCGCCCCAATGTAACCGTAGATGCTGCGGTATTGGCGCTTAAAAGCGGGAATGCCATTTTGTTAAAAGGAGGAAAAGAAGCGGCGTTTTCCAATCGGGTACTGGTAAAAATTATGCGGGAAGTTTTGGCAGACTACGGCATAGAAGATGCAGTGCAACTGTTAGACAATGCCACCCGGGAAGATACCGAGGCGTTATTAAAAGCGAAGGGAAAAATAGATCTGTTAATCCCCAGAGGCGGAAAAGGGCTCATTGATTTTGTGACCCAAAACGCCCAAGTACCGGTAATAGAAACCGGTGCCAGTGTAGTGCACACTTTTGTAGATGCTTCAGCGAATTTAGAAATGGCAAAAAATATTATCATCAACGAAAAAACCCGTCGCGTTTCGGTGTGTAATGCGTTGGATACGCTGCTGGTGCATGAAGATATTGCTGAAAAATTGTTACCAATTTTGATACCAGAATTGGAAAAATTTGGGGTAGAGACGCATTGCAATGCGTCTCTACGGGAGACGCAAAATTTTGCGTCTCTACAGGAACACGATTTTGATACCGAATGGCTGGACTATAAAATGTCGCTGAGAATTGTAAAAGATTTAGACGAAGCACTGGATCACATTGAAGCCCATTCCCTTGGACATTCTGAGTCCATTATTACCGAAAACCCAGAAAATGCAGACCGGTTTTTGCGGGAAGTGGATTCGGCGTGTGTGTATCACAACTCGTCCACCGCGTTTTCCGACGGTGGAGAATTTGGATTAGGAGCAGAAATGGGAATTTCTACCCAAAAACTCCATGCTCGTGGTCCTTTTGCCTTGGAGGCGCTTACCAGCACCAAATGGGTAGTGCGAGGAAAAGGACAAGTGCGAGGATAGAACAAACTCATTTATTTTTAACCCCTTTTTTTATGCCCCCAACTCAAAACGATCCGCACGAGATAGTCATCGAACGCATTTTTGACACTCCACGAAAACAAGCTTGGGAAGCGTGGACACTCCCCCATCACATTGAGAAATGGTTTGGACCAAAAGGCTTTGGCACACGCGTGGAAGCGCTGGATTTTCAAGAAGGAGGAGAATGGAGATATGTGATGATTGGTCCTGATGGGACAGAATACCCTTCTGTTGGAGTTTTTATAGAAATTATTCCGGAAGAAAAAATTGTTACCACTGACGATTTTGGAGAAGAGATGAAAAAAAATTCTCATATGGACCTTCCAAAAGGCCTGGTTACCAGCGTATTTTTTGAAGATTTGGGAAGCAAAACAAATTTCACCATTCGTATGACACACCCTACGGAGGAAGAAAAAATAAAACACGAAAAAATGGGCGCACGGGAAGGGTTTCAGTCTATGTTGGATTGTTTAGAAGAATACCTGGAAATAATGCAAAAAGAGAGAAAACTGATTTTAAAATGACTCCTATACTTCTTTGTTCGCCAGCTGTCCGCACGCTGCTGCCATTTCGTCTCCCATGGTCATGCGCACAGTAGAAGGCACTCCGTACTCATCCAAAACCCTCTGCATTTTGCGAATGGCTTCTTCTTCTGGTTTTTGGAGTTCATCACCACATTCAGGGTTCACATTGTACGGAATAAAATTTACATGCGCCATACGGAGCTTTAAAAGCTCTCCCAGAGCCCGTGCATCTTCTTCTCGGTCATTCATGCCTTTCAGAACCACATATTCATAAAAAATTCGCCGTCCCGTGTGCTTGGTGTATTTATCCAAAATTTTCATGAGATCGGGCAGAGGATAGGTTTTGTTCATGGGAACGAGTTTTGTACGGAGGTCATTGGTGGGTGCATGGAGGGAAACGGCAAGATTTACCCCTAAATCTTCGTCTATAAGTTTTTGTATTCCGGGCAACAGCCCAACGGTAGAAACCGTAATGTGTCGCACTCCAATGCCAAATTTTTTGGGATCGTTGAAAAATTTTATCGCTTCAATAACCGATTCGTAGTTAAACAGGGGTTCTCCCATGCCCATAAAAACAATATTTCGTACCCGCGCATCGTGCGGCGGGTTTAACGGATTCCATTCCTGTTTTTCGCCGTTAGAGACGCGATTCATCTCGTCTCTACACCATTCCTCCTTTAATTTTCTATTCCAGAACAATACCTGCTCATAAATTTCACGGGCAGTAAGATTCCTTTTTATACCCAGCTTTCCGGTCGCACAAAAAATACATCCGGCCGGACATCCAATTTGAGATGAAACACACACTGTTTTTCGCCCTTTGTGGCGCATAAGAACGCTCTCTATAAAATGCCCATCGTGGGTTTTAAAGAGTGTTTTTTCCGTATCTTCTGCCGTAATGGTTTTTACAGGGGTAAGAACCGAAAAAGCTGCTTCTTTTGTCAGAAGATCTCGAAGCGCTTTCGGAAGCGTCGTCATTTCGGAAAATGCAGAAACGAGTTCTCGAAAAACGGCATGATTTACTTGGTCAACACGATATTTTTTTTCACCACCAGAGAAAAGAAGATCTGAAAACATAAAAGAAAAATGAATACTTTTCTATCATACCGAGAAATTTATAAAAAATCTTTCTTTTTCCTAAAAAATAAGGTAGAATAGCCAGAAATAAAAACAAACTTTTACCCCCGTAATATGGTGAAAAAAGCACCAAACAGCCTTTCTGCAAAACCGGCAGCCAAGCGGAAAGCGAAAAAAAATACGCTTTTGAGTCAATTTTTTACTTCCAAATTTTGGAAAGATTTTCATGCCAAACATTTTAAAGCCGCGTTTTTAGATGCTGAAAATTATTTTAAGAAACGACCAGTTTTTGGATACATGGCGCTGATGCTGGCCATGATTGTGGGTGTTTCTTTTTTACAAATTGGAGGACAGTGGTTTAAAGCCAGCATTGTAGAGGCACCCCTTCCTTTTGATGGCGCAACGATGCCTTTTCAAGAAGGTGCCAATTGGTACAAAGTAGGAGGGAAAAACACCAAAAAATATTCTGAATATTCTGCATCAGACAAAATCCCCGCTCCGGAATATAATTTAACCGTACTCCAGAGTGATGCTACAGATGCAGACACGGTGAATGCAAAAATTACCTATTCCATTGTGTATTCTGGGGCATATAAATTTGACCACCAAGAATATGAAGGATCACATCCGGGAGTGGATATTAAAATGCCAGAAGGAACACCCATTTTTGCTATCGCAAACGGAGTGGTGGTGAAATCGGCAACACAGAGTACTGGATTTGGATACCACATTGTAGTGCAACACGACAAGGTTCCGGGATACGGAACCGTGTTTTCGAGTTATTCTCATCTTTCTGCCGTGGATGTTCCCGTGGGAAAAATTGTAAAACGAGGAGAAAAAATTGGGAACTCCGGAACCACGGGAGCCTCTACCACTCCCCATCTCCACTTTCAAATAGATCAGGCAACCGCACCATTTCATCCGTATTGGCCATTTACTTCGGCAGAAGCTGCGGCAGCAGGCGTTTCGTTTAATGATGCAATAGACAAAGGAGTAGGAAAAGAGAATGTTAAAACATACACTATTAATCCCTTTGAACTCATCAAAAAAAATCGCAACGATGATGCTCTTCATGCAGCTGCGCCCACAACAAAAGCAACTCCCACGGCTACACCAAAAAGTACGCCCGTAAAGGCGTCTGTAAGCCCTACTGTTAGCGCGCTTCCCACTGCAACTCCTCCCAGTGCCACCACCGCATCGCAAACATTTTCAAAATTTGTTATGAGTGGTCCTTCCCAAGGACAAGTAGGAAATCCTATTACCGTAACCATTACGGCATTGGATACCAATGGGAACCCGATGAACAAAGTAGAAGTAAGTGGAATTCCTATTTTTTCCTCTCAGGGAAGCGGCGTAACACCCAAAATATTAAACGGGGAAGACTTTAAAAATGGAAAAGCAACCGTTTCTTTTACGCCCGACACCATTGGATCCGCTGTTCTTAACTTTTCTCAGACGAGTATCAATATTACCATTGAGGGATCTTTAAAACTGGGAAATGCCAATAATATTTTTACGGATGTCTCAGAAAATGATCCACACGCCGACGCCATTAGATTTTTAAAAGACAAAGGGATTACCACCGGATACAGTGACGGATCATTTCAACCCAACAGAACAGTTAGCCGTGTAGAATCATTGCTACTCCTGTTTAAAGCGCTAGAAATTGGAATGAAGGATTCATTCCCCAACCCATTTCCCGATATTTCTGAAGCCTGGAAAATTCCACCCGTTGCCACGGCTTTCCATTTGGATATTGCCAAAGGATACAGCGACGGAACTTTTCAACCCGATAAAGAAGTGAACCGTGTGGAATACTTTAAGATTTTATTGAGCATGGCAAATGTTTCCGTTCCAGACAGCGTTTCTACAAATCCTTTTGCAGACACCCCTGCAACCGAGTGGTATGCACCATACGCGAGTGTGGCAAAGGATAAACAACTCTTAGATTTTGATGGATCATTTGCGCCATCTCAGGGCATTACCCGAGGAGAAGTGGCAGAGAGTTTATACCGACTGTTGAAATAATGTTGCGAAAGCTTGTCATCGCCACAAAAGCGGGAAACCAGATTTTTTAAAAAATCTCTTGACAATAAAAAATAAAAACGAAAAATTGCCTCTTGATTTTTACCCTTTAACCAATTTTTTTATGAGAAACTCGGAAGGACCAGATTATTCAGAAGAAAGAACACAGAAAAAGCTGATAATTGGGGGGGGCTAGCCGCAGTGGCAGTTTTCAGTGGAGCGCTTATTGTGGCTGATCACAATCAGGTTGAACAAAATCGTAAAGAAATAGGATCAAAAATGACTCGGATGACCGAACAGAAGAAATACCCTGATGATGTCATAGATGCTACTCAGAAAGCACTTTCTGGGAATATAGGGGATATCAAATCTATTACTTTCGCTGATGGGAAACCTGTTTTTCACCCAAACAGTGCAGAAACTGCTCCTCAGTCAGACACGAAATAACTACTAAAAAATATTTTGGCTTTATAAAAGACGGACTCTTTCGAGTCCGTCTTTTTGTTATGGTTTGCACTTTTATCCGCTAAATTTGGTATTGCTCCGTTATTGCGAGGAGGAGGTACTAGGCGTGCGCAATCCATGTTCCTACTCAAAGCAATTCATGTTTATTCTCTTGTGATGGATTGCTTCGCAAGCTCGCAATGACGGAACATTCTTAATTCTTAA
>JBAXIU010000070.1:0-5594 GCA_037138215.1 Candidatus Peregrinibacteria bacterium
CTCCTCCTCATTTTAATTCACTCTGTTGCACTTCGAATTAAAATCTAGGTTTAATTTTATCTTTTATAAGTGGATCTTCATTTTTCCAAATTGTTTTAAGAAATTGTAAATTATCTCCAAAAACAATCATATTTTTCCAATCATCATCAAAAGCTTCATATTCATTTCCATTAAAAACTTTTTCTACTTGTAAAGGCACAGGAAAAACACCATCTTCATTGGCAAGAATATCTTCTTTTCTCATTTTTCCAGCATAAGCAAGTTCATATTCCTTTTGTTTTGTTGGAAAAAGTTGATATTTAAAATCTTCTGGAAGTTCTTTTCCTTCTTGTAGAAGCTTTATAATGTAGTCTTTTTGGTGATAAGTAAGCATTTTAAAGTCTTATTAAAAGTAAAAATAAAATTAAGTTATTTTAAATTCAGTACATTTAATCTTTTCAAAAATCCTATGGATTTTTTCCTTCTCCATTTTTTTTGCGAAGCGATAGCGTAGCATTTTTTTACATTCCTTTTAAAAAGAGAATTAAGAATATGTCGTCTAACTCGTTATTATACGAAATATTTAATATAATTTATACAAAATATTGCATATTATGCGAAAAATGGTGGATATAGCATGGAAACTTTATTACAAGACTCCATTTATTTCTTCGCTTCAATCCTTTTAAATCCCGTAAATTTTTGGAGTACTTCGGGAATATCAATACTTCCATCTTCGTTTTGAAAATTCTCAAAAATTGCAATGAGAGGACGAGATGAAACGGCTGTTCCATTAAGACTGTACGCGGTTTCGGTGCTCCCATCTTTTTTGCGAACACGAATTTTTAAACGACGAGTCTGAAAATCGGTACAGTTAGAAGTAGAGGTGAGTTCTCGGTATTTTTGTTGTCCGGGAAGCCAGCCTTCCAAATCGTATTTTTTTGCAGCAGAAAATCCCAAATCTCCCGTGCAAATATCAATCACTTGGTATGGTAATCCCAGTTGTTGGAGGAGATATTCTTCGGTTTCTCGTAATTCTTCATGAATTTTTTCTGCTTGTTCTTTGGTACAGACCACCACCATCTCAATTTTTTCAAATTGGTGAACGCGTAAAATCCCTTTGGTGTCTTTTCCGTAGCTTCCTGCCTCTCGTCGGAAACAAGGAGAATATCCTGCCATTTTTACCGGCAACATTTCTTCGTCTAAAATTTCATCGCTGTGGTACGCCATTAAAGATACTTCACTGGTTCCAATAAGGTATAAATCATCTTCTCCAGGGTTTACGGCATAAATTTCATTCGCATCTGCTTTGGACAAAAATCCGGTCCCCCTCATCGCTTCTGCACGCACCATAAAGGGGGGGATTGTGGGACAAAATCCTTTTTTTTGAATCTCCAAAAATGCCCAGTTCATAAGCGCCATTTGGAGCACAGCGAGTTCGTTTTTAAGATAATAAAATCGGCTTCCTGCCACTTTTGCGCCCCGTTCCATATCTAAAAGTCCTAAATTTTCCGCCAGTTCCCAGTGTTCTTTGGGTACAAAATCAAATTTTGGTTTTTCTCCTACCGTTCTTATCACTTTATTTTCCTCGTCTGATTTTCCAACGGGAACGCTGGCAAACGGGATGTTCGGGAGATCGGAAAGAAGGTCATTGAGTTCTTGCTCGAGCGTTTGGAGATTTTGTTCGTTTTCTTTTTTGGTATCAGAAAGCGTTTTCATTTCTTTTAACAGCTCTTCCTTTTCTGCACCTTGCAGACTTGTGATTTTTTTAGAAACTTCGTTTTGTTTCGCTTTGGACTCTTCTACGGATTTTAAAAGAATTCTATATTGTTCATCTCGCACCAGCAGTGTATCAATTTTTTGGGGATCCACGCCCTTTCCGGCGAGGAGTTTTTTAGCGGTTTCGTGGTGTTCGCGCAAATATTTAATGTCGAGCATAGAAAAGAAAAAATGCGTCGGCATGATACCGTTTCCAGACAACGGTACGCAAGAGCATGGGATTTTTGTTTTGTAAAAAAATCTTTGTGACGGTATGTTTCTTATAGTGTTATTTCTTTTGTATGAATATGATTCCCCATCTTTCTCCTCAAAACCTTACTCTCCTGAACGCTTTTTCCAAGTCGTGTCGGCGATCTATTATTGCTATGCTCGCCAATTCCCAAAGCGGGCATCCTGGAGGATCTCTTTCATCTCTGAGTTTTTTAGCGCTTTTGTACTCTCAGCGCATTGTAAAAACGGGGGAAACGGTGGTGGTTTCTCATGGGCATATTTCTCCTGCCGTGTATGCTGTATTGGCAGAATGTGGATATATGAGTAAAGAGGAAGTGATTCAAACTCTTCGAAAAAATGGAAGTATTTTTGAAGGCCATGTAAATCGCCATGTTCCAGGCGTTCCATACGGAACTGGTCCTTTGGGGGTGGGCGTTTCCGCAGCCGCAGGATTTGCATGGGCAGAAAAACATTGTGCCTATGAGTTCACCTCTGATAAGGGGGGCAGGGGGGTTGGGGGGCTTAAAAAACGCGTTTTTGCACTTATGGGGGATGGAGAAGCCCAAGAAGGGCAAGTTTATGAAATGGCGCATTTTGCGGCAAAAGAGAAGCTCTCCAATTTTACGCTTTTTGTGGATGCAAATGCGGTGCAGCTCACCGCGAGTATTGAAAAAATTATGCCCATCAATATTCCAGCATTTTTCCATTCTGCGGGATGGAATGTTTTAGAAGTAAATGGTCATTCGTACGAAGCCCTTTGGAATGCAATGGGAGAGGCAGAACAGGAAACGGAAAAACCAACCGTGATAGTGGGACACACCATTATGGGATACGGGGTACAGATGATGGAAGAAAATGGACGACAAAATAAATCCGACTGGCACGGAAAAGCCCCAAAAAAAGAAGATGCCGAGAAAATTCTTGCCGAAGAACTGTTATTAAACCCAGAAGAAGAATCCATTCTTGAGCATTTTAGAAAAACAGAAGTGCTTTGGACTCCTCCCACGAAAAAAAATGAGGATTCCCGCCTCCATGATATTTCTTCCAAAATAAATACCGGTGAACCAATTCTCTATACTCCAGAAATTTTTACCGATTGTAGAACGGCTTATGGAAAAGCGCTTTTAGATTTAGCAAAACGAAACAAAAATATTCTTGCCAGTACGGCGGATGTAGGAGGCAGTGTGATGACCAAATTTGTCGCAGAGGAAATTCCTGCCCAGCATATTGAATTTGGAATTGCCGAGCAAAATATGGTGTCCGTTTGTGGTGCGCTTTCGCTTTCTGGCTTTGTGCCTTTTTGCTCTACTTTTGGCGCGTTTTTGTCTTCTCGTCCCAAAGACCAAGCCCGGGTAAACGATATTAACGAATGCAATGTAAAAATGGTGGCAACGCACTGCGGGCTGAGTGTTGGGGAAGATGGACCGACACACCAGTCTATTGATGACAGTGGAAGTTTTTTAGGGATGTTTCACACCGGTGTTTTAGAGCCCGCAGATCCCAATCATTGCGACCGACTTATACGCTTTATTGCCAAAACATACGGAAATTTTTATATGCGCATGGGACGGCATAAACTTCCCGTTCTGACCACAGAAGATGGCAGTGTGTTTTTTGGAGCAGATTATGCGTATGTGTACGGAAAATGTGAACGGTTGCGAGAGGGGAGTGACATCACTATTGTTGCCATTGGGGCGACGGTTATTGAGGCATTAAAAGCGAGGGAGGCATTTAAAAATCCAGAAAAAGTGGAAATTATTATTGCGAGTTCCATTAAAGAATTTGATGGCACCCTCAAAAATTCTCTCCTAAAAACCAAAAAAGTATTAACGGTAGAAGACCACAATACGAGATCTGGTTTAGGGGCTGCGGTAGCGCGATATATTTTACAGCAAAAAATAACAGTTGATGCCTTTGAAATGCTGGGAGTAGAGCATTATGAGCTTTCTGGGAAGCCAGAAGAGTTATATGCCAATGTGGGAATTGATGCGGTGGGGGTGAGGAAGGGGATTGAGAAAATATTGAAGTAAAGGGCGGAGTGTATTATTTAAAAAAATATTGTTATGCAAAATAAAGAAGGCTTATCTCGAGCAATTTCCCCTGAAATAAAAAGAAAAATTCGCCAACGATCAAAGTTCGGTTGTGTTATTTGTCGGAGACTTCCTTATGAATATGAACATATAGATCCAGAGTTTAAGGATGCAAAAGAACATGATCCAGATAAAATGTGTTTACTCTGTGGTTGTTGTCATGCGAAAGTTACAGGAGGGACTCTCTCAAAAGATACCGTGAAAAGAAGGTATGAATCCATTCAGAGAGATGAAGAAATCACACCACCATTTGGAGAGTTTGATTTAGATCATCAAAATATTACCGTCACGCTTGGCTCTTGTATTTTTCATAATGCAAAAAAGCTTATTGTTTTAAATAATGAACTTGTGCTCGCCATTGAACCGCCAGAAGAAGGATCATCTTTTCCTCTATTGAGTGGCTATTTTTCAGATAGTGATGGAAATGAACTTATGAGAATAGAGAAAAATGAATGGAAAGGTCCATCAATGGCATGGGATTTAACTTACGAAGGGAGGGATATAAAAATCTTATCGGAAAAAAGAAAGATTGCTTTGCATATACAGCTCAATCCCCCGAATGAAATTAAGGTTTTGGCGTTAGATATGCGAGTTGGAAATAGTCATCTTATTTTAACGGAAGATGGTTTATGTGTCGGAAGAATTTCGCCTGAATGTGAATATTATATAAAAATTGGAAGGATGGAGTGTTTTATGGCTGATAGAGGTGTTTCTGTAGATGAAACAATTACGAAGCCACATTTTGAGCAACTAAGAATAGCTGGCGGAGAGGGAATCGATTTACAAGGAACAGGGATTAAAGTAGGGGTAGGAGCTCTAACAGCAACGGTTAGAGATATTCTTATAGAAGAAGCTACAAAGCAAAAAACCATTGTGACAAAAATGCCATTGAGAACGGATATTTTTCCCACAACTGAGATTTTTCCTCCACGGATATAAAACCAAATGGATTCCCGCCTCCGCGGGAATGACAAATATAAACGAAGCTCTCAAATAAGGGGATATTATAAACATTTTTCTGATGATATTTGCTTTCTATGAAGCTCTGTCATTCCTGCGGAGGCAGGAATCCAGTAATATACCTTCCGATTTGTTCCGTAATCCATGAAAGAATACCTCTTTTTTGTGTATATTCTGGCGAGTGGCAGAAATGGGACGCTGTATATTGGTGTTACCAATAATTTAGAACGCCGAATTTACGAGCATAAAACAGGAGTTTTTGAAGGGTTTACCAAAAAATATGCCGTGCATCATCTGGTGTATTACGAGTGTTTTGGAGATATTCGAGAAGCCATTTTACGGGAAAAGCAAATGAAAAAATGGAAGAGGGAATGGAAACTCAATCTCATTGAAAAAGAAAATCCAGAATGGAACGATTTATATGATACTGTTTCTGAGGATTGGGGCACTGGATTCCCTCCTCCGTGGGAATGATAATTATAATTGGGATGGCAAAACATCATAAAAAAGTTTTACTTTTTTGGGGTAACCTTTAAAAGGGTGTGCTAACGAAGGAAGGGTAGCAAAAGGGAGGAG
>JBAXIU010000071.1:0-5244 GCA_037138215.1 Candidatus Peregrinibacteria bacterium
AATTCTTAATTCTTAATTCTTAATTCTTAATTCTTAATTCTTAATTCTTAATTCTTAATTCTCATCCCTACGACCAAATGCTCTCATAAGTACTCTTTTCCACTATCCCTGTAGGAGCCGCTGCCAGTTGGGAATCTTTTTGAAATGCGATTACTGCTTTTTGTGTTTTCTCTCCATAAAATCCGGTATTCAATCCTTTTTCTAAATATCCCTTGGCAATAAGTTGTTCCTGAATGGCTTTTACCGCATCTCCACGGCTTCCGTATGCTAGTGGAGCAGAAAATGACTTGCCAAGAGGCGCTTTAGGAGGATTTTGAATGGCAAGCATTTTTCGTTCGGTTTTTGGTTTGCCTCCTCCAGCAATAGCGAGTGTTTTGGGTGGATCAATATTCTCAGTTTTTTCTCTTCTGGTAGCGAGAACTTTGTCCAGCGTATTTTTTGTTTTCGGTCCAAAATATCCCGCTCCTTGTTCGCCTGAAGAGGCAATCACTCCATTGTCTTTTTGAAAAGCAATAAGTGCTGTTTGCGTTTGGGCTCCAAAATATCCGGTGGGATCCGCATCTAAGTATCCCATATCTTGCAAAACTATTTGAAGCCGTTTTACAGCGTCACTCTGTTGCCCTATTCCCATTCCTTGAGGAAAAAGATCCGTTCCAGTGGTCTTTTTTGCACTCGTATTGTCCGTCGATACAGAAGGAGTGGGAACATGAGGAATGGCCAATGCCAAAGAATCTTCCTTCTCCAAATCCGCATAAACGGTTCCCGTTACAGACCGCATTCCCCACTGCAAAGCTCTTATTCGCCCTTCATCTCCATATCCCATCCACACATCAATACGGTGGTATCCGTCTTTTTCTACAATTGCCCCCCCTCTATCATGCACAGTACCCAGACCCAATCCCGGAATATATACCCGTGTTCCAAATGCATAACTTTTGGGAGCCGCCAGCATCCCCGGATACACCGGCGTTCCATCGGCACCATTGGTCCCATTTCCATTCAGGCGAATATCCCCTTCGTATGAGCCTCTCACATAGGCATCTTGTCCTGGAAGAGGAGAATAATAAGCACTCACAACAAGGGATTGTGATTTCCCTCCTTCAGGAGGAGTATTATCATCGGCGAGGCTTAAAAACGATGAAGAAAAGAGCAAGGATATCGCAGCAAAAAAGAACGATAAACGGTGTAAAAAAACAGTATTGGTCATTGGTGTTTGTTAAAGTTTCAGATCATTCTACCAAAAAAGGCTTCATGAATCGAGGAATAGGTGTTGCGGCGATAAAATAATATGGGAAAATATCTTTTAAAAAAGGGATGAACTCCTGAGAGTCCATCCCGTATAGATGCCTTTATTATCGATATTTATCGATTACTGCGCATTTTTTTCTGCTGGTAAAGCTCTATTCAAATCATCTCCTAAAAATTTATTAGCAGGAACAAATGGTTTTATTGCATTATCAATCATTCTTTGCGCTTCATCGGTATCACAATCCACCATTTGCATTAATCGATCGACCCTCTTCGCACTACTTGCACGACCAGATTTTAAATCATTTGCAATATTAATCTCTCCCTGTGCACAAGTAGCATCATGATCAGCTTTTTCTGCACCTTCTATCATAGCGTTAATAGCTGCTTTATCTTGGTCACTACATCCCATCTGTTCATATTGTAATCCTAGATTTTCCCAACCATCTAATCGTCCAGATATTGCTCCTTCTGCAGTAGCTTTTCCGGTTGCACATTTTTCCGCTTGTAACTCTGCATCTGTCTTTTGTTTTATTCTTAGGTCAACAACCGCCTTTAAATCCAAACCTGTCTTTGCCGCAATCGCCGTTGGAGCTTTTGCTACTTCTGGTTTTTGTGGTACTTCTGCACAACCATAAAGAGTGCTAACACCAGCAACAATCCCAGCCAGTGCCAATTTTTTCATTCCGTTCATTGCCATAAAAAGGGGGGTAAAAGAGTCTCTTTTTTTGAAGAGGGTGCACCTTGCTTCTTCTTCTTCTTGTCAAGAGAATTTTTTTCTTTTACGATAAGTATGTTTTTAGGCTTTTTACGGTGTAAATATCGGGCACGATAAATCGGCATTCCTAATTCTGGCAGCCCCATAATTCTGCCCCTACGAAATTCTTCATTTTTCATTCCTCATTCCTAATTCTTATGCACTTTCTCCTCGCCATTACCGGCTCTATTGCGGCTATAAAAACGCCAGAACTCATTCGCATACTGAGAAAAAATGGGCATTCGGTGCAGTGCATCCTCACCAACGGAGGAGAACAGTTTTCATCAAAAACAGCCTTGGAAGCACTCACTGAATTTCCGGTTTTAGGACCACAAATTTTCACTCACAACCTCTCGGAAAACCCGTATGCACATATCAATATCTCAAAATCTGCCGATGCGTTGTGCATTGCACCAGCGTCTGCCCATACCATTGCCCGTTTAGCACAGGGCATGGCGGATGATTTTTTGTCTGCCACGGTTTTGGCGTCCTCTTGCCCCATTTTTCTGGCACCAGCCATGAACCACAAAATGTGGGAACATCCCGCCACCCAGCAGAATATAAAAAAGTTACAAGAGTATGGCTACACTATTATTTCGCCAGAAAATGGGGAAATGGCGTGTGGAGACGAGGGGACGGGGAGAATGGCAGAAATAAGCGATATTTTGGCATTTTTAGAAAGAGTCAATACTCCTCAAACCCTTAAAGGGAAAACGGTGCTCATTTCCCTGGGGGGAACGCGAGAAAACTTGGATCCGGTGCGATTTATAGGCAATGCGTCTTCCGGAAAAATGGGCAACGCGTTGGCAGAAATTTTTTGGAAAAAAGGGGCAACAGTAAAACTTTGTGCAGGAATGCGAACCGAACACCTCTCTTCGTCTCGATTTGAAATATCCGAAACACTCTCTACCTCCAATATGTGCCAAGAAATGGAACGATTGGCTCCCAATGCCGACATAGTGGTTTTTGCTGCCGCCGTGGCAGATTTTACGCCACTTTTTCCACTGGGAGAAAAACAGAAAAGCGGAAAATCGCTGGTATTAGAGCTTTCTCCAACAGTGGATATTGCCAAAAAATTGGCAGAAACCAAACAACCACACCAAATTTTTATTGGCTTTGCGCTGGAAACCGATGAAAAGATTCTCAAAACCGAAATGATGAAAAAAGCAGAAGCCAAAAAATTTGATATAGTACTCGGAAATACGGAAGAAAATTTAGGAAGTGACACTGGAACATATCTTTTTTGGAGTAAAGATGCTGGTACATTTGAGGAGTTTAGTGGAACAAAAGAAGAAGTGGCGGAAAAAATAGCCCTATCTTTCGTATAACGGAAACATTTAACAGGAGGTCTGAGACCCCCTGTTACAGAAAGGAACCCCCTTTTACACAAAAAACCAGAGAAATTTTATTGAAATTCCGATACACTAAAATTATCTCTCCTTCCAACATATTTTTTTCCCCATGCCTCGCATTTACCTCGACCACGCCGCTACCACTAATACGGATACAGAAGTGTTAGAAACCATGATGCCCTATTTTGGGGATTATTTTGGGAACGCCTCCAGCGTGTACCGCGAAGGGCAACGATCTCGCGAAGCCATAGATGACGCCCGACTGGATATTTCTAAAATTTTAGACTGCTCCCTAGAGGAAATTATTTTTACCAGCGGTGCAACAGAATCCAATAATTTGGCTATAAAAGGCGTTTTAGCCTCCTGGAAAAAACGCAATCCAGAAAAAATCCCAGAAGTCATTACCAGCACTATTGAACATTCTTCGGTAAAAAAAGTATTCCAGTTTTTAGAAGAATCGGGGCAAGCAAAGGTGCATTGGATTCCGGTAGACCGCACCGGGATTTTAGATCTGGAATATTTAAAATCGGTATTTTCTCCGGAAATAGCCCTGGTTTCCATTATGGCAGTCAATAACGAAGTGGGGAGTGTGCAGCCGGTTTCGCGCATAGGAAAAATGTGCGAAAAAAATGGAGTGGTCTTTCTCGTAGATGCGGTGCAGTGCCCCGGGTATTTTCCTCTGGCGGTGGACCGTTTTAAAAGTGATCTCCTCTCTTTTTCTGCTCATAAATTTTATGGACCAAGAGGTATTGGAATTTTACGGGTAAAAAAAGGAACGGAAATGCTCTCCGAAACCTTAGGAGGCGGACAAGAAAGAGGATATCGGTCTGGCACAGAAAATGTGGCAGGAATAATGGGTATGGCAACAGCCCTCCAAAAAGCGGAATTGTTGAGAGAAACAGAAACTCTGCGGATGAAAAAATTACAAGAATACGGCGTTGCTCTGCTGAAAAAACACCTTCCAGAAGCAATATGGAATGGTCCCGAATGTGGAGAATTACGACATCCAGCAAACCTCCATTTTTCACTTCCCGAAGTCAGTGGAGAAAGTTTTCTCATGCGTATGGATCTCGAAGGCGTTGCACTTTCCCTCGGAAGTGCGTGTTCATCGGGACTTATGGGAGGATCCCCTGTTCTTTTGGCAATGGGTATTTCAGAAGACCTCGCACAAACAGGAGTGCGAATAACCATGGGAAGAACAACAACGGAAGAAGATCTGGAAACAGCGTTTCAAAAAATGGGATCCGTATACCGCTCCATTAAAATGGGATAAGAAAAGACTTTCCTCTTTTGCCCCCAGTCTTCTACAATCTGATGTGTTTTTTTAAAAAAGTATGCTGTATCCCATTCTGGGCATTGCGCTCGCCTATGTCATGATTAAATACCGAGAAATAATTATTGATTTCTCGGGGAAATTTGATTGGGCGGAGAAATATCTCGGAAACTCCTACAATGCGGTTATCCTCTTTGCTATTTTTATTTTCTTTTTCTCCCTTACTTTTTTGTTTGGAGAACAGAGCAGCGTTTTTGGAGGATTTGGAAAATTTTTAGCGGGGAAACAGTAATTTTAAGGCTTGGAGATTTATTCTTCTGCAATTTTTGGACGATATTGCAGTGCTTCTGCAATGTGCATCACTTCAATATCGTTTTTTCCTGCCAGGTCGGCTATAGTGCGCGCCACTTTTAAAATACGGTGGTACGCCCGAGCAGAAAGGGAAAACTGGCGCATAGCGTTTTTGAGCAAATCTTCCGCGTCTTTGCCAATGGGGCAAAACCGTTTTACATCGTCCACCCGCATTTCTGCATTAGAATGGATGGCAACTTTTTCCGCTACACCTAAGTTTCAATTCGAAGTGCAACAGGGGAAACAATAGAGAGCGAACATAA
>JBAXIU010000072.1:0-4996 GCA_037138215.1 Candidatus Peregrinibacteria bacterium
CTTTTGTCTCTCTTCCTCCTCCCGGAAA
Source organism: Candidatus Peregrinibacteria bacterium (assembly GCA_037138215.1). Taxonomy (GTDB): domain Bacteria; phylum Patescibacteriota; class Gracilibacteria; order CAIRYL01; family CAIRYL01; genus CAIRYL01. Next base: position 29 of record JBAXIU010000072.1, read on the forward strand.
TTCTATCCCTTCTCTATAAAAGGAACACTCCCTTTATATGACGGAAGGCACAGAACTCTTCTGCCTATCGAATATGATCGACGATTCTCTTTCTCAATGAAATCCAGAGGTTACGGAAGAGTACATTGATCCGCATGGTTTTTAGGAAGCCCTGTTTCTGTATCCGACACCTCACATATTGCTGGTGTTACAGGAGGAACAATTATTGGTGCTGGGGCTTTGCAAGAAGGTGCAGGGGGCGCTTCATACATGAAACAACTACCGATTCCATTTTCTGGTTTTCCCGTTGCTATGGTCGAAAAGGTACAAACAGGCACTATCACTGGCTCACAGGAAGAGTTTGTAAATACACAATTTTTTCCAAATGGAGTATTGGTATTCTTGTATCTACAACGATTATCAATAACCGGAGGTGCTGGAGCACAAACAACATCCCCTCCCACTGCCCCCTGGGAAACGCCAACTATATAGGAAGAAGCAGGACAGGTTTTAGTTCCTGTAATGACTTCTTTTGCATCATACCCTTGTGAAACAGTAGTTCGAGAAGAAATAGCAGTATCTCCCCCCGGAAACATTTGTATGGTATTGGTGTTATTTTGAAAGGTAAGAGCCGAGGTATTATTGGAATTTTCTAAAAAAACTTGTGCTGTATGAGGGGCCGCAGCCGCATCAGAAAATACAATTCCTGAATTTCCGGAAAGAGCGGAAAGAGAAAAGATATTTTGTGGAGCCTGAACCGTTAAGAGATGAAGGGGGGTACTTGTTCCTACTCCCACTTTTCCACTGACTACATATACTGATGATGAGCTCGGATCAAGAGTATAATTCGTATCAGAAGAAAGTCCTCGAGAACGGAGAAAAATATTTTCATGGGATGCCTGGACAGCCGAATCGGATGGATTTTTTGCAGACTTAGAAAATCCTCCTTTAAGAGAAGTATAGACCCAGTTTGGAGATGCCCCCTCTGGGAGTCCATTGGCAGCAGGCACCGCACTGGCTTGCACTCCAAATCCTCCGAGCAGTATACTCAGAAAAAGCCCTCCACAGAGTACTTTTGAAAAACGGCCAAATGAAAGAAGAAAGGCAAACACGAAAGAATGAGAGTAGTGAAAAGAAAGAATCGAGATATTGAGATGTTGAAAAATTTGTGCGTTACGACCTTTTTTAAAGGTTCTATTTTTACGATACAAAAAATATTTCCCGACTAGTGAAATGGAGTACAAACAATAACCCCGTTAGTATTAATGCTACTAACATACCGCCCTTTTGGACAACTGACGCCCGATTGGACAACATATGTACTATTAATTTTCAAGTGATTTGAAAAATTTACACCTCCGGAGGAATCGAAGATCATTTGAGATTGATCATTATGTGCAATCCAAGTATTTCTGGAAGATGTCGCCTCTTTTCCGAGAGAAATGAAGGCCGGTGCCCCTGTCCCTAGTCCTTTCATTTGGAGTTTTGGAAAACTTCCCTGAGTGCCATAGAGATTTAGTACGGGTTTATCTCCCACAATATCTAACATCTCTGTTGGATTTTCTGTGTTTACGCCTGTTTTTCCATCTTTTGCAGACACAATAAAGGTTCTATTTCCATCTTCCCCTACCAAGTGGCTGGTATATTTTGCAGGAGAAGTAATTTGACCGTTAAGGGAAATATTTTGATCCACCATAGCGGAGTGGAACCATGGAAGAAATGCTCCGCATCGCACTCCCCCATTCGCTGGATCAGAACAGTCCGTAGGGTTTGCTAACCCCTTTCCTCCTATAAAAAGAATAAGAAAGATAAAGAAAAATACAACTCCGTAGGAGAAATCATGAACAATAAGCCAAAAAATAGAATTTGAATGCTTCACAAAAAAGAGGGTTTCTAAAAGACAGTATGATTTTAACATATTTTTAAACAATCCTCAAACTTTTGAGGGTTATTTTTTCTGACTGAATTTAACCGTCAAGTAAAAATTTTTTTAGGAGAGCTTGGAGGGTGTAGCAATCCAGTCTTTGTGGATCATAGATTGCTTCGTCGCTCCGCTCCTCGCAATGACGAAACATAACTGTTCCGAGTGGTCGCGCTTCCCCTGTTTTATGGGGTTTAATCTTTACTGGTCGGGGTGAAAGGACTCGAACCTTCGACCTCATGGTCCCAAACCACGCACTCTAGCCAACTGAGCTACACCCCGAAAATGTAAAGATCTTCTGAAGACTATCAATTCTTTTGTGGAATATCAAGAGTTTGAGTCCTAAAAAATTGCATTTTTTGCATTTTTTCGATATACTCTTTTGAAAATCCTTTTCCTCTCGAATTCCTCTCGAAAAATAATATGGTTGTTCCTCAATTTTTTGCCAAAACAACAATCCAAACCAAAAGAGCCCTCATGTATTATGTGGGAGCCATGAATTTTATGTTCGTGTATACTGTTTTAGGGTATTCCATTGCTATTTTTCTACAAGAACGCTTTCCAGAAAGCCCCAATGCTATTTTTTTTGTAGGACTTATTTTAGGGATGGCCAGTATTTTTGCACTTTTTGTGGATGTGTTTCTGGCATCTCTCCAAAGGTTTTTCCAATCTCGAAAATTAATTCTTACGGCGATTATAGGACTGATTCTTTCAGTTTCAATTTTTTTCGCATCTCATTTTGTAGAGCCTCTCAAATGGGCATTGTTTACGGTTATGGCAGCATTTTTTTATGGATGGAGTTACGATCTCTACGACATCACCATGTCAACCATGATATTTGAACACTCCAAAAATGAAGAATATGCCCGTGCTATTTCACAAAAAAAAGTAGCAGAATCATTGGGGATGCTTTTTGGAATTATTGCAAGCGGGGTCACTCTGGCATATGGATCAACGATTGCCCAAATTTTTCTCCTTATTTTTCTCACACTCGTTTTTCTCTTTTTTAAGTTTAATTTTGACCAAGAAGCCGATAATGTTGCCCTTAAATTTTCTGAAAAATCTGGTATTGCCTGGCGAGAAATTTTTATTTCTCTCCCCAATACCGAAGAAGTAAAATCTCATCTCCATAATGCAGGGGAAGAATTACGAGAAAAAGTCCTGAGCCTCTCTCAAAAAACTGCAGAAGAAATAAAACGCCTTCCAGAAACGGCAAAAGGAATGGGACAATCTACAAAATCACTACTGGGATCCGCACGACTGGCACTCATTGATATTCTCGCCAAAGAGGATGAAATTATCCGAGAAAAAGTTCCAGAACTCCCTTTTCGTCCGAAAGAAATGGTGGAAGATGTTCATAACGCATTTGCAGCATTTTTTAGGATTTTTGACGCCAAAACACCGTTCTCGCTCCTCTGGGTAACACTCATTGTTACTTTTTTTAGTTTTTGGGATACCCTAGCGATTACTTTTCAGCCACTTTTTGTGCAGACTTTTCACGATACTATTGGAAGACTGAGTTCCTTTATGATGCTTTTATTTGTGCTTCCCGTATTTCTTTTTCAAGTCCCATTCGCAAATCTTGCCGACCGATACGGACGACATCTAATGATTCTTATCGGAATCACCATCTCTGGAATTTCTCTTATCTTTTTGGGGCTTTCATATATTATTGCACCGGAAAATATTTGGCTGGTTATTCTCTCTGGGATGGGAAACGCTCTGGGATACGCAGCGGCATTTTCTCCGGCACAGGCAAAGTTTGCAGACGAAGTGGAAAAACGCGCAAAAATGGAAGGGCAGATTTTAAAAAGTTCTGAAATCTCTGCACCACTCCGTATTACCCTTAATATTGGGAATATTTTAGGGCAGATAGGAGGAGGGCTGATTTTTTCTCTCTTGGGATTTTTTAACGGATTTTTGATATTTGGGTGTATCTTGGTGTTTGCTACCATCGTTTCGCTTATTCAATACTCAAAAGTAAAAGATATTCCTCTCGAAACTCATTAGAGGATGTTTTGTAATGCCTGCATTTTTTGTTCGTCTTTTTTCCCCACGGACTGTTCGAGTGATGACGAAATATCCACTCCATCTGCGTGAGAGAGATTGAGAATATGGTGCATATTTTGAGAAGAAACTCCTCCCGCGATAATAAGTTTTTGATGCGGGGCACAAAATGATTTTGCATTTTTGAGAATTTCTTCTTCGAGTGTTTTTCCGGTCCCTCCGCGTTTTTCGGTACAAAAAGCGTCTAAAAGAATAGCATCACACATTTTATAGTTCCGGATTTCCAAAAGGTCTTCTGGAATTTGTGGACGAAAAACTTTCCAAATTTCTTTTTTTGGGAATTTCTCTTTGAGGCTTTTGCAAAATACCGGAGATTCTTCTCCGTGAAGCTGAAAAACATCAAAATCAAGAATCTCTTCCAGTTCTGCCAGCGAAGGATTAACCAGTACCGCAACCCATTGAAGTGGAGAAACAATATCTTCTCGAAACGCATGGATAATTTCTTTTGCTTTTTGAGGCGGTATAAAGCGGGACGATTCTTTTGTCATAATAATTCCTAGCGCATTGGGCCTCAGTATTTTATGTACGGATTGCGCATCGTATACATTGGTAATGCCGCAGATTTTGAGGAAGACGGACATGCTGGATTTTTATAAAATAATCGTATCATTTTTTAGGAAGATTTGTATCATTTGCTTTCTGAGTGAGCATAAAAATTCCTTTTTTCCCTTCATCTAAGAAACAATTTTTACCGATATTTTTAAGCTGTGAAACATCTTCAGAAAAATCTCCAATTCGAACAGTATAGTTTTTGTAGTTCCCAGAATGGAGAACTGTTTCGAGATTTTCTAGTTCTTCAATGGTAAATTCTCCATTTCCCCTCCAATACAGTTCTACTTGGTAAGCCTTACGGAGTGCGGAGATTTTAGAATCTTTTGTCTTTACAAGAGCAAAGTATTCATTCATTTTTTGAACAATTGCCTCATCTGTCTCAAACATGGAAAATTCTTCCTAGATTTTAATTCGAAGTGCAACAGAGTGAATTAAAATGAGGAGGAGTT
>JBAXIU010000073.1:0-4767 GCA_037138215.1 Candidatus Peregrinibacteria bacterium
AAACTCCTCCTCATTTTAATTCACTCTGTTGCACTTCGAATTAAAATCTAGGCTTGGCACAAAAACATGAAAAAGCACTCGTTTCTGAAAATGTGGTTGTTTCCCATCAAACGGTTTTTGAAGGGTTTGTTGCCATGGTCCTTGAAAAATTCGATGGAAATAATGCTCGTCGAGATGCTTTTGTTGCCTCTCTTGGTAATCATGGATTTGGGCTTTTAGAAGGAGTGAAAATGAAAATACAGTTGAATAATGAAGGAGAAAAAGTACTTCATATTGATTTTGATTCTTTCGAAAAAGAGGGGATTCCCCCATTTTCCTTTCATGAAGACATTCCATGGAATATTGTGGAGCACATTGCTAAACTCCCTGACCCTTTGGATGAGAAACAAACGGAAGAATAATAATTTTTATACTGCAACCACACCCTTAATATGCGGATCCGCTTCGTAATTCAGAAGCTCAAAATCTCTGTACTCAAACTCAAAAATATTTGTTTTTGCAGGGTTTATCTGCATTGCTGGTAGTTTTTTAGGCGTTCGGGTGAGCTGAAGATTGACCTGTTCAAAATGGTTGGTGTAGATATGAGCATCTCCTAGGGTATGTACAAAATCTCCGGGTTTTAAGCCGCATACTTGCGCCATCATCATGGTTAATAACGAGTAAGACGCAATGTTAAACGGAACCCCGAGAAAAATATCCGCACTGCGCTGGTACAGCTGGCAAGACAACTTTCCATCTGCTACATAAAATTGAAAAAACGAGTGACACGGAGGCAGTGCCATGCTTTCGAGCTCTCCCACATTCCATGCCGAAACAATATGTCGCCGAGAATACGGATTGGTTTTAATGCTCTCCACTACGGTAGCAATTTGGTCTATTACCCGTCCGTCTTTGGCTTCCCATCTTCGCCATTGTTTGCCATATACATTTCCTAAATCCCCATTCTCGTCTGCCCAGGCGTCCCAAATATGGACATCATTCTCCAATAAAAATTTAATATTTGTCTCCCCTTTTAAAAACCATAAAAGCTCAATAATAATGGCTTTTACATTCAGTTTTTTTGTGGTTAACAGCGGAAACCCTTGGGAGAGGTCAAATCGCATTTGTGCTCCAAAAATGGAGCGAATACCCACACCGGTGCGATCTTCTTTGTCGCTTCCGGTTTCCAAAATGTGTTTAGCCAGGTTTAAGTATTGTTGCATGGTGGAGAAAAAATTATTGTTCGGTTATGGTTTCCTGTATTTCTGTTCCAAAATGTCGTCCGTGGGCGCTGCCCAAATATGCCAGCACTTCGTCTCCGGTATTGAGTTTTGTTACCGATATGGGTTTTCCGGTTGGAGTGGTGAGACGAATAGTTTCCGCGTTTTGGAGCACGAGAGAGATTTTTTTCCCTTCACTTTCCGCCGTAATAAGGAGCATGGGGCGCCTTTCTATTTTATTGCGTCCTACTGCTACAATTCTCCCGTTTCCTTGCGGGTTTACTGCCAAAACAGTACTTCCCGCAGACAGCTCGCAGAGGTATTTGGTGCGATTGTCTGGGAGCAAAATATACGCGTGCACGGCTCCAGCGTTTACCCGAAACGGACGAGGGTCACAGTACGGAGACTGCACATTTTCGTTATGCACCAAAAACATGGCTTTGGCACTGTCTCCTACCAAGAGTCCTTCTCCGGGAGGCAGGAGAGAAGTGGTATCAATACAGCATCTATCACTCATTTCTACGGGAGTAATAGACACGATTTTTGCCGTTACGAGGGGGATATTTGGCGTTTCTAATTCTCGTACGATATTTCCCACGGCTTTTATAACATTCGGATCTTCTGAAAATAAACATACACCGTCTGCTCCTCTTTCCATGGTCGTTAGTGCGAGACGGGCTTCTTTCTCATTTTTTACGCTCTGGACGAGGTTGGTGGTTTTAGAAATCAGGTTTTCTAGCGGGATAATCGTCCAATCCAAATTTTCAATAATGGTAGGAATTTTTCCGTGGAGGGCGACGATTTTTGCTTCGTCTTCCTTTTTGGTGATTTTCATGATTTCAATATCCTTACCGGGAACCATGTCTCCGTCTTGGGCAATAACAGATATTTTCCCGAGCGTTTTTACGGCTTTCGCATTGCCATTTGGTACCATAATTGCTGTTGCTCCTGCTTCTATTGCAGCGGTTACGGTTTTTGCATCGGCAGAGGGGAGTGCAACAAAGAAAAATTTAGACATGCTTCACAGAGGAAAAAATCTATGCTCACAGTACCAAATGGGAAAATAAAAAAAAAGTCCCCGCCGAAGGCGGGGGCTTTTTTTCAGGTTATTCGTGAGAGGTTAATCCACACACAAAACCCGTTCTCCTGGTCTTGGATCTCTCAGTTTTTCATACGCTATTTTAGTTATTTCTCCTGCTTGTGAAACCTGAAATATTACGCCTGTAGGCTCATGAACCCCACAGCCAAAAGTATTGGTGTATACTAAGTGTACTAAAAATCCACCAGGAATACGGAGCACATGCCCTTCCGGAATACCATTGGAGTTTTTCTTGAGATTGCTTTCCGAAAGTGCCACAAATGATACCGCCTCAGCTTCGTTTTCTACTGGCGCAAAACGGGCCACCAGTTTTGATTTGGAGTCTATTTTTAATCCCATTTCATTCTCTATTTCTATCCAATATCCCACAATGCAAAGCCCCCCTTCTTTTCGGAGATAGCTGATATTCCATCCTCCGCAATTATCGCTCTTTTTTTCTCGCAGAGAAAGATTGGGACGAGTCCCGTAAAAATCTACGCTTTGTGTCAGTCCCTCAAGCGTGGTGGTGGTAATGGTACTCCATACCACATTGGCGTATTGGGATTTCAGAGAGCTATTGGTCCACTCATACACGCTAAAGGGAGTAAAAAGCCCTGGGGTACTCGTACTGCTGGCGGGCAATGCAGGGATGGTAAGCGTTTTCGGAGAAACATCAGAAATAAAAGCATCAACGGTTTGTCCTATTTTTTGGGAAATTTCAAAGGTGGTTGCAGGAGATGATCCACTCCCAATTGTCCCATTACGGATGAGATACACCGGGATATTTTGAGAGGATGTTACGGTTGATCCTCCGCCAAAGGAATACACAAAAATTGCCTTTATGAGCGATATATCGGCAGCATTTAAGTTCCATTTTACGGGAGAGTATGAAGAGAGGACCAAAACGGAAGGTTGTGTAAGAGTGGGAATATTGACATGGATTACGCCTTGGTCGGAGTCTCCTGATTGAGATACCGAAGCGGCCAGAACTTTGGGGGTTCCGTATGTTTTGGAAATACTGTTGATGAGTGGGGGTACGAGAGATGGCTCGATATATTGAGGAATGGAAGAGTTGGATGAAAACATTCTCATGGCAAAGGTTCCGGTATACCAATGCCCTTCATACTCTATTTCTATCGTGTGTTTTCCAGCCCCAAAAGTTTGGGTAGAGGTGGAGATCCCAGAAGCGTTGGTATAGGTGAGTATCCCATTAATAAACAGCCGCACGGTGTCATGCGGAGTATTGGAAAAATCAAAAGTGACGGAGGTGGGAGTGTTTCCAAAATCAAAATCTCCAATCCAGTAGGCTCCCACATTTTGATCCTGAAAAATGCCATTAAAAGGGATTTTTCCTCCTGTTTGTCCATATTCCAAATATGGCTCTGCCACTATTTCTTGTGGAGAAATTTCTTTCAATGATTTGGTGTTGAGGTAATAAGCACGGAATTTCCCCAATGGAATATCTGATGGAGTTTTGATGAGGGTAAGCCCAAAAGGAGATCTCCAAAATTTATGATCGGGATTGGAGTTTTGAATGGGGGTGGTGGGGAGTGGTGAAGCGGTTGGAATAGGCGTAGCAGTAGGGGTGGGGAGTATTTCTTTTTTCTGAATGATAAACAGTTTCCTTTCCTGCATGGTCCGGTTTCGTCCTTCGTTGTTTTTATACGAAATTTTGCTGTACATATTTGCAGATTTTCCGAGTGTCGCATTGGGAGAAATGCTTGCAGTATAGGTAAAATGTGATCCTGCCAAAAAAGAATAACAGACAATACTGGGGGTTCCGGTGGTGCTTAAAACACAGGCATTATTTTTTATGGCTTCGGAATTGCTCCCCACAAAAGCCACAGAAGACGAATTGATCTGAATATTGGTAAAAAAAGAGGGCATAATATGTGTCACCTTTCCTCTGGTTCCCGCTATTTGGGATTGTGTAATACTGACGCTAAAGGTTTCCCCTGGATTAACAGGAAGGGTATCAATGCTATTCCCCTCTACCAAAACCTCAGGGACCTCCATTGCGATATTGGCAACAGAAGCAGGGGAGGGGAGTGCGAAAAATCCAATTCCTCCAAGCAGGAGGAGAAGAGAAAAAAGAGATCGTTTCATAAGAGAGGGATAAAATCCGACTGGAGTGTACCACAGGGGGAGGCAAAAAAAAGCCCCCGCCAAAGGCGGGGGCTTTTAAATTCCAATACCCCTGAGTGGGGTATCATACTTAGTTAGAGGAGTAAGTTCGAGAAGGAGCGAGGATCCCATCCAGTTTGTAACCTGTAAACCAGTCTTTTCCTGATGAAGGAGTAGCAGAGTGAGAGGGGTCAGAGAAGTCAGACCAAACAGTACCTGTGGATCCGGTATTTTTGCTAAATGCGGTGTCAATATATCCAGGGATTAGTTGGACTGAAAGGTGTTGAGGTATTCCTGGGGATACCGACAGAGCAGAAACATTGAGTTCTACGATGTAGGTTTTGGTGGTTCCAGCAGAGATGCGTT
>JBAXIU010000074.1:0-4095 GCA_037138215.1 Candidatus Peregrinibacteria bacterium
TGAAACTCCTCCTCATTTTAATTCACTCTGTTGCACTTCGAATTAAAATCTAGGGCAAGCACAAACATATCTTTTTTACAAAAAACACCCTTGACAATGTTTTTAAGGGGGGGGGAAGATGTGGCATCTTTTTTTTCATTGGTATGGAAAAACACGGAGTAACAACACCGGCAGAAACAGAATCACATGACAGCCCCCAAGATATAGAAAGCAATGGAATACTCGCAAATAGAGCATTAAATACTATACAACTGACTAAATCCCCTGATAAATTGAGAGATACAAGACCGAAACTAGACACAATGAACCTACACACCGGCATCGTCAAGCCGCGTGAAGTTCAAATAAATCATCCTGTTATTGAGGCATTTCGGAATGAAATACAATTACTAGCAAAGGCTTTTCTTCCAGAGATGCCAGTAAATGAACTAAAGGCAATTCCCTTCTCAGATATAACACTAAAACTTCGAACAGACTTCACTCCCCTTACCCATGCTTTTCAAGAGGAAATAGCAGGAATGATTGATGAATTTACTACCAGACTTTTTCAGGAGCAAAGTTCTATCTTTGTTACGCCGGAAGATATTCAGGATGTAACTGTACAGCTTTTACAGAAATTTCTTTTTGATATAGCAAGAGAACACGGAGCTAATCTTAGCTTTTTACCACCAGATAGACTAGACGGTATTTTATCTAAATTAAAACCACCTCATTTTTCAGCAACAAACAAAGGGGTCTTTTACCCAGATATAGGCCCACAAGTATTACAAGCTATTCAAGAAAGTAATGGAGATTTTAATGCGGCTGCGCAATCGATGACAACACAAGGATACTCAGGAACAGACCCTAAGAGATTAATAGAAGCTCATTGGATATTAGATGCAACTGCAAATGCCAATGAACAAGGGCCCCTTCAATAAAAGGAACCCGCTGACTTTGTGCTTTTGTTGGGCGGGATCTGCGCTGGGCTGACTCAGGAGAGTCAGCCCTTTTGTTTTTTGTTTTTCTTTTCTTCCACACACCAAAAATAAGGTTTTAATGGGGAGATTTGAAGCAGCAAAAAGCCCAACGATATGTATTTCACTTTTATTTTCATCTCCCCACTTTTCCAGGTTGATGGTGACACCCGCATACAAGAGTGCCATTTTTTTATTTGCCATCATGTACACGCACGGATTTTTTCTCATATCATATTTTTTATACTTCAAAGAAAAGTCTTTCTTCAAACGATTATTTTGGAGGAAAGTGGGGCATGGATTGCTTCGTTCCTCGCAATGGCAGGAAAAATTCGCTTTCTTTTTTCCCTTTTTTTTGGTACCATAGGGGCGAAAGTAAACATTTATTTCTTTTTTTATGAAACTGTCACATTTTTCTTCGCTTGTTTCTCGTATTTCCCACTGGGGAATGGGAGCGATTTTTGGAATCAGTATTGTACTTGTTGGCGGAGTAGGGTTTGCACTTACAACCGTACAAACCGGAATTTCAACACTATCTCCAACCCCACCAGAAGCTGCTAGTGGGACACTCCTTACCCCTACAAGTTGGAATACCATGGGGAATAATATTATAGACCTCCATAACCGAACCAGAAATATCAGCACGACAGCCAATGGACAGGTGATGATTGGAAATGCCCCGGGTAAAAATGCAGAATTGCAAATACAATCCAGTAATTCCACAACAAGTCCCTGGGGAATTTTTAATGAGGCTTCTGACCCTAACCGAGATAGCTTAATTTTTCGGAAAGATGGACTAAATATTATTGAAATGGCTAGATTAACTGATCCCAATTTCTCAAATGCAATAGCAGGAAGTATAGGGGTAACAGGAGTAAATACTTGGAACGGTTTTTACGCATTCACAATGAGAATAGATCGTAAGTATACCCAAGGAGGACTTATGATGCTTAAAACGAGAGGTGTTCCAAAAACTGGGGGGGGGTATGATGTCCTGTATCCACAAGTCTATGAAGCCCTTGGTCATATTGAATTTCGAGATGGAATAGATGTATGGGATAGTAATAATTTATACGGAGGTGCCAGTATTTATGCAATGACACTGGAAGATTTTACTAAAACTGCGAAAGGCACTCAATTAAATTTTAATGCAACACCTGTAACAACAAATAAACAAAAACAAATAGCTTGGATCAATGGAGATGGCCTAGGGGTTGATGGTGGGGTGTGGGCAACAAAGGGTCTGCACGCAGCCACTATAGATCTAACTTCACAAAAAATTTGTTCTGCCATTTTTAATGGTGGTGCCAATGGTAATTGGAGAGATTCTATATCCGTCTCATCAAGCTTTAGTGCAGAAGCGTGTCGAATCTGGGCTTATGAGATGAATGGGGTTGGACTACTTATGAATTATCAATTAGGATGTATATTTGCAAACACTCACTCTTGGGGGTCGGGCGGATCTGTTCAAACAGCAAATAGTGCAGCGATACCAACAACAAACTGTGGCTGGTAGACATTAAACCTTGTGCGGAAGATTCTGTGTTGGGCGCCACTTTGCAGTGGCGCCCCTTTTTTTCGTGTTCCGTCATGGCAATGAGCGAAGCGAAGAAGCAATCCATGCCCCACCGTCCCGTCATTGCGAATGAAATGAAGCAATCTATGGTCTATACTGGATCACTTCGTCGTTCCTCCTCGTGATGACGGAAATGCCCCGTCATTGCGAGCTTGCGAAGCAATCCATGTTCCACCCTGAATCACCACGCTCGTAACCTCGCTCGTGATGACGGAACATCACGCTGGCTCCATACTCTCCCAAAGGGAGGTGTGGAGTTTTTTTGTATAATGGGGTTTTGGGCGCCCACACAGGGACGCTATTCTGGGCGACTACATGGAGTCGCCCCTACCCTGTGCTGGGGCAACTCTCCTGAGTTGCCCTTTTTGTTTCTGGTTTTCAAATATCTCAAAAATCTCGTTGTGCTACCCCACGGATTTATGACGCCGTAACCCGCGGGGTCTTTAAAAAATCTCCTCCGTTTCATAAAAAAACCTTCCCTTTTGGTAAGGTTTTTTTGTATTTGCAAAAACCCTCCAAAATTTCCTATACTCCCCATAAAAATTCTTAATCTTCCAATGAGTGAAAAAATCTCTCTTTTTCAAGGCTCAAAAATCCGTAAAACACTTCATAATGACGAGTGGTGGTTCTCTGTGGTAGATGTTTGCGGTGCACTCACCGAAACTTTAGATCCTCTAACAGCCAGAAAGTACTGGAATAAACTCTCTCAAAGGCTTCGAGAAGAAGGAAGTGAGGTGGTGACATTTTGTCACCAACTGAAATTGGAATCATCAGATGGGAAAAAATATGAAACCGATTGTGCCAACACCGAAGGCATCTTCCGAATCATACAGTCTATTCCATCCCCGAAAGCCGAACCCTTTAAACGCTGGCTGGCAAAAGTAGGATACGAAAGAGTGCAAGAAATAGAAGACCCAGAATTGGCAACCAAACGCACACGAGAACTGTATAAAGCTAAAGGCTACTCCGAGGCTTGGATAGAAAAACGAATGAGAGGAATAGAAATCAGGGAAACCCTCACGGACGAATGGAAAAACAGAGGAGTAAAAGAAGGAGTAGAATACGCCATTCTTACGGCAGAAATCTCCAAAGCCACTTTTGGGCTTACTCCAAGCGAATATAAAGAGGTAAAGGGTTTAAAACGAGAAAATCTCCGAGACCACATGACGGATTTAGAGCTTATTTTTGGAATGCTCGGCGAAGCGTCTACCACAGAAATTGCCAAAAATACCGATGCCCAAGGATTTACACAAAACAAAAAAGCAGCGCAAGAAGGAGGGAAAATTGCCGGTGATGCACGGAAACAGTTAGAACTAAAGAGTGGAAAAAAAGTCGTATCAAAAGAAAATTTTCTCCAAACCCCACAAGATAAAAAATTGCTTTCATAAAAAAATTACTCCCTGCTTACCTGGGGAGAATGACGAATGTCAAAATCATTCTCATTCTCCATATTCTTCCGTTGGGCGGCACTTGCAGTGGTCGCCTCGTGTTTCGTCATATAAAGGGTATGTTCCTTTTATAGAGAAGGGATAGAATTTCCGGGAGGAGGAAGAGAGACAAAAG
>JBAXIU010000075.1:0-4019 GCA_037138215.1 Candidatus Peregrinibacteria bacterium
TTATGTTCGCTCTCTATTGTTTCCCCTGTTGCACTTCGAATTGAAACTTAGGAACCGGTATTATTCCACTCATTTGATTTATAAAAATTCGCAATACTCATAATAGCGTCGTCCATATTTTTTAAATCGGCTTTTCTATCATCATCTCCATCTACTGCCAAATGAAATTTGTCCGGCATAAACTGTGGTATTCCGTATGCGCCAACCTCACCTCCCTGAAATGTATCGGGGTTAACATTTTTACTTAAACAATACTTAAAAAGCTCAATAATGCGTTGTTTTGCCTCTTTCTGTTTGTCTTCTTTTCTTTGTTCTGGAGTTTTTTCCATTGTCCATGGTGATGATTTTGTGATGGGTACAAAATAGTTGGAAACAATACCATTTAAAGTGCTGAGAATATTGTGATCTCCTTGGTTCTTTCCAAAGTCAGTTTCTTTTTGAAGGGTTGCCACAATGATTTCCGCCGGCACACTGTATGTGATTGCTGCTTTCTGAAGGGTCGCTTTATGCTGGTTATAAAATTCCAATGCTATTTTTTGTCCATCTGTGTTCAGTAATTTTTCATGAAGATTGGCATTATCGTTGTTTTGATGTGTTCCAGATCGAGGACGGCAATAAAACTTCACTCCTGCCATATCTAACGATGCACCTTTTAACCATCCTTCAACCGTTGTTTTTTGTGTGAGATCTGAAAAAGCATCCAATATTTCTTTATAGGGGGGAGCATCTTTTACAGCTTCAAAATTAAACCCCCTATTTTCACGAATTTTCAGCTCTAGTAAGAACAAAACATGATCATGGAAATACGCGGCACCTTGTTTTTTTCCATCTGCTTCCCCTGCAACAAATTCCTCTTGAGAAGACTTTGAGTTACTTTTTACCGCCGTAATAACTGCGTCTGCTGCGGTTTTATATTCAGCATCATTTATTGTATATACGCCTGTATATGTCTTTTTTATTTCTGTTTCCTCAAAAAATGCAGGAAGACCGTTTTTCAGGCTTTTAAAACTTTCGTTTTTATCTACTCTTTCTGTTGCTGCTATAGAACGGGTGAGCGCGGGTTTTGGTTCTGGTGAAGAAGCAGTATTTTGAGGTGTTTCAGGTTGTTGTTGGGCATTACTTGCTGAAGTGGCTGGTGCTGTTGTGGCACCAAGCGCAACGGTTGAAATATTGTCTTTTTCTAATTGCTCATATACCGCTTTTACACCTGCAACACCTTCAAAATTTACCGCATGCCCAATATAAATATTTCCAGGTTTCAACTCCTTTCCTTTTGATAATTCTGTCGTTTTCGTTCCTCCTCCATCATTTGCCCCCGTTGTTTCCCCTGTCATAGTTAACCCCATTTCTTTTGCCATATTTACACTTTTTTCATCCGTATCAAGCCCCGCAGAACGGAAATAAGTAACGGGTTTGCCGGTAATTGTGGAAATTTTTTGAGCTCCTGTAGCCATTTCATCATAAGCTTTCTCAAGATTTCCGGTTCTTTCAACATAGGCATTACCTGTTGTTTTACTCACATAACTGGGATTGGGCTTTTCATCTTCAGCTGTCACTGAATCATGGTGATCACCATGGGACTGAATAGAAACATGAGGTAGTTTTGCGAGTTTCTCGATCTCAGCTTTTATACTGGGGCTTTTCAAAGATTTTCCGGTTACAAAAAGGGTCACGGGATAGGTGGTTTTTGTGGCAATCAGCTGGAGTGATGCTACTACCGCCTTGGTCTTTGGACTCTCCTCTCCTGCCCCCTCATTTCCATGATAATGCGAACACACATCAAAAGTGAGGGCGAGTTTATCAGGTTCTGGACTTTCAATAAGCGTTCCTTTTGGTGCTGTGGAAACTTCTGTGCTTCCTGTTACATTTTTTACATCTTCAAATATTTTTCCCTTGGGCGCTTCCTCATTGGTTGGCGTATTTTCTGCGGGTTCCCCTGTCGTTCCTCCTCCTAGCGGGCCCACCTTTCCAGCATTTGTCCCAGTTGCAGGGACAGGCGTAGGGTTTTTTGAAGCATTTATTTTAGCCTCCGTTTCTGCCTTACTGGCAGCCTTTTCTGCTTGTAATGCTGCATTTAGTTTCTTGCCTTCTTCTGCCTTTGTTTTTTCTAACGCCTTTTGGAATTCGGATTTTTTTACAGGATCTGTTTCATTTGTCACCTTATTTTGCGCTTCTGTAATTGCTTTTTGAGCTTCACCCTGAACTTTTGCATGTTCTGCCTGTGCTTGCTGGAGCGGTGTTTCTCCAGTATTTGGAGAATCCGGTGTTGTATTGGCTCCTGACCCATTTGTTGCTGTCGCTGAACTTGCACTTGGATTTGATGCCGGTGCCGTACTTGCCACCGCATCCGCCGCTTGCGCACTTTCCGGTGTCGCAGCTGGTGCTGCACTTACAGCCGTTGGCGTTCCAAAAATCCCTACCAATCCATCTTTTGCTTTTTGGTCGTTGTAATTTAAACCTGTGTCTGCAGTTGGCACACCGGCTGGAGCTGGAGCACCTGGCAAATACACTTGGTCTTTTCCAAATTGCACCGTTTTGCCACCTTGTACCGTTACAACCAAAACATTTTCTGGACTTCCTGATGCGGTAGCGTGCTGTTTTATTTCCATTTTTGTAATATCTGGAAGCTTTTCAGCATCTGGGTATTCCAAGCCCGTTCCACTATTTTTTAAGAGGTTTTTTACTACTTCTTTCTGTTGTTTTTTGGAGAGAATTTTATCGGTTATTTCTTTTTGAGGAAATAATTCAAAATCTTCCTTAAGAGAAAGACCCAATGATATTGCCATACGAGATATTTCCAGTAGCTCAGGAATATATCCCTTTAACTTATCTTTTTCCTCTGGAGTGATTTGAGGAAGGGCTGGAATGGTAGGCTCTTCTGCTCTAAAGATTTCATTAAGATGCCCTATTTGATCAAGGTTTTGGTTTTCAGATTCTAAAATTTCAAACATTTCTTTTAGCCATTTTTTCGATATTTTCCTGGCTTTTTCAGGATCTTTTTTTATGTCTCCTAACAGTTTTTCATATCCATCTTTCGCCTCTTTCTCTTTCTGCTCCGCCGTTTTTCCGTCAAAAGTTCCTCGCCCCTTTTCGTAATCCATAGCATCTCCTTTTAACCCTTCATATCCCACTTCTGCCTGGTTTTTCGTTCCATCATCATTAAATCCATACCCCAGTAGTCCCCCACCAGTGCGGTTATACACCACCGACTCTGTTCCTTTTCCTGTGAGCGCATTTGCCAGTGCGGTGCTCTCTACATAGCTCTCACCATTTCCGTCAAACTTTGAAAAATGCCCATCTCCGTCCAAAATGGTAAAACCCGAAACTTCTTGGCTTTCACCATACACCGGCGCAATCTCTTTTATTCCTGTTTCAAATACTAATGGCTCTTGCCCAGCTTTTTGGAGCACCATCATCTCTGGGAATCGTGTAAAATTAAATGCTTCCCCATTACTTCGTATTTTTCCTGCTAAAATTTGTTGCACTTCTGCTGCATCTGCAATAAGAGCGTAATTATTTTTTTCTGCCCAGTTGGCAATATCATGATTTTCTCCAGCAGGAAAACGAAGCGGATTATTATTAAAACGCGTCACATTGGGCAAATGTTCCAAGGCTCCCCTTTGACCTACCCCAGTTACAACACCTGTATCAAAAGAAATATTCAAACCTACGGAATTAGCATAGTTAAACTTTTCAAAAGTGTGTAAATAATGCTGAAAATATCCATCAATATCTACTTGTGTATCATCTTTTACGAGATCTTCTGGTGGCGCGCTGGCACGAATAACCTGAATGCTTTGGCGAATCCCTTGCATTTCCGCTTCCGGAATCTGTCCTCCTACCAACATTCCGGGATACATTTTTTTAAAGGTTTCTTGGAGGGTTTCAAATGCCGCCCTATCAATCGCTTCTATGGCATTTTTAAAGTCGGATTTATTAATACTCTTTCCAATATTTAAACCTCCCCTAGATTTTAATTCGAAGTGCAACAGAGTGAATTAAAATGAGGAGGAGTTTCA
>JBAXIU010000076.1:0-3998 GCA_037138215.1 Candidatus Peregrinibacteria bacterium
TATGTTCGCTCTCTATTGTTTCCCCTGTTGCACTTCGAATTGAAACTTAGGAGTAGGGAAATGAAAATAGAATGTCGTCTTCAATTATTTTTCTCCTTTTTATGTTTTTGGAAAAACGGATTTGTTTTCGAGAATCGCCACTTCCTAAATCTGTAATATTCACGGAACGAGATCAATTAGATGCAGAAGAGAAACTGTGTTCCCCTCAAGAAGTTGCCCAAGATAGAAGATTAGAGAATCTGTTACGAAGTGATTTCCGAAAAGACGCACCCCTTTTAGCCCAACTGTTAAATGGAGATTTGGATGGAAATTATCAGGGAATTCAAAAAGCAGGAGCTGTTTTTATCCATGCACTCAAGAGGTGGAACCTCTCTGTTGCGCGTATTGAAAAAATTGTATCACTCCAACAATATAAAGATAAGCCAGAACCCTTCGATAGAGCACCACTCGCTACTGTTGTTTCTGATACAGCACAAGCAATGTATACCAAGCTTTTACAATTACGGTATGAATTTCCAGAAGAAATAGACGGTATTCAAGCGAACATTTCCAATAGGTTTACTGCTTCTGTTTCAGTGGTAGGAGCACCAGTGGCAACAGATGAAACGGCACAGCATATTGGGAATGGAGGACTCACAACTCTTGCAAAACTGGATAACCTTCCTTTTGAACAAGCAATTTATTCTGAAGGATCCACAAGAAGTGATATTGCCGTTTGCACCAACCAAGAAAAACTGTGGGGAAATTTAGAAGTAACAGAGTTCCCTCCTGATAAATATGAAATTATTACGGTAACCGTTGCAGAAAGACCGGTACGATTGGTATATCCTAAGGGCGCACAAGAAATAGTGGGACTTATGGATCTCTTTAAAGAAGTAGGAGGAATAGTGTCTTCTGGAGAAGTGGCAAAAAATACAGATATGTTTGTTATTGGTGCTCCCGATGAGGTTTTTGAGGGAGTAACTGGAGCAGTTCAAAACAAAGAAGGGAAAATGACTGAAGTTCCTGGAGCATATAAAAGATTCCATTTTTTAGATGCAACGGGACGCAATATCTTTGTGGTAGGAAATGGAGAAGACATGAATAACAATATTCTTAGTTATTTTGGGGTATATAAAAAGGCAGTTTTCCAATCAATATCACAAAGGATGGGAGTAGAAGCCAATACACTTTTAGGACAAGCAGGATATGATATTACCGACCCAGAATATGGACCATTTAAATATTCAGAAGAGGACAAAGAAAAAGGTGGTATAAAAGGGGTTTTTAATAAACTCAAACTTGCATTACAAGGGAAAGATCAGCGTATTGAAAAAGTAAAAGAAAAAATTAACACCCCCTTTCATGGAACACTGTTTTCTTTTATTCCGAAAGAAATCACCGGAGATAATGATGTAAGAGAAGCCATCCAACAAAACCATCTTTCTCATAACACTCTTTTTGAGGGACAATCAGGAATGGGGAAAAGTGAAATGCAGGAATACCTAAAATCTATTTTTGAAAAACTCGGTACTTTGGCAGATATTTTAGAAGCAAAAATAAAATCAGAAAATGGATCTACTGCTCCAGAACTCAAAGAAGCCTACCAGCATATTCAGGCAATACAAAAATGGAGACTTCTCTCTAACGGAGATGATATGGGATCCCTTTCTTTCAATGCTCTCACAAAACTCCTGGAAGCAATATCATTTGAAATGGCTCGATTTAATCGTCTTGATAATCAACCCAATCAAGGAAAAATAATCGCCAGACCGACAATCCCTGTTAATAAAGAAGGAGAACCAAAGGCGACAACAAATACTCGTGTAATCCAAAAAGACCCTGAATTAGCAAATACTCATGATGCCCCCATGCCTGTTCGCAATGCAGTATTAGCAACGAACCTTCTTCCTGAAGGATTGGGATTAGATTCTACTAAAGCGGTACAAGAAGTGGATTTTGAAACCTACATGAAGGTTTATTATGAGTATCAAAACCAACCCAATGGCACAAAAGATACTTTAGATCCCGTTAAAAGTACTGCCGCTGGACATGAGTTTTTTGGTCAAGGGACTGTTCAGGGAGGCGTCAACTCTGAAAATCTTGCCATCAGCAGAAGATTTATGTTTGAGGAAGGAATGAAAGTGCGGAAAGAAAAAGGAATGCTACCTATGAAGTTTTTTGTTATTAACACCGGAATTAACCCCACTTGGATAAATGACGGAATAGAAGGCGCAGAAAAATCAAAAAGAGCATTTGCCAATGCTGCTCGACATTTTTGTGAAGTCTCAGAATTACTACCAGATGAAATTCGAAAGGCTATTGGATATACAGAAAAAGTTCTCGGAATAAATATTGGACAATTAGCCTTTCATACGGATGGATGGAAAGAAGAAGAAGTTATTGAACATTTAGAACGATTAATAGAACGCCCTACTGATAAGCCTTCTGAAAAAGATAGGAGCGTAATGGAGCAAAATGACAAGATCTTAAATGAAGATGATCAAGAAAGATTAGACTTTACGACTTTTTCAAAAAAACTTTTGATAGAAGGAATGAGCCAATGGGAACACAGGGATCTGTACGATCTTGCGTATAAAATCTATTGTCGCTGGAACCCTCATGGAGAAGAAATAGAAAAAAATCCTGAGCAGATAAAAAAGGCTCTACTTTTTGCAAAAGAAATCATGAGACGGGAAAAATCAGAAAAAAATACGGCTCTTAAAAGTCCCTTATCGGAAGATGAAGAAACAAAAAGGCGAGTACAGGAAATTCGAAAACTGGGAATAACTTTTGGAGATGATCTAGAACATACATTTGGCAATATATCAGCACACATTATTGGATTTGAAAGTGGCAACGCAGTAATGCGTCTTACAATAAACGAAACCTCTCAAATACTAGAATTTTCAGCAAATAGTAAAGAATTAGCAGAAGAAAAAGTAAAGAATGCAGCGGTATTTCTCGGAAGAATAGACAGCATGGAAACATGGTCATTCGAGAAAAAATACAATGCCATCCAAGAGTATTTCCATGATTAGTTTCTGTATAACCTGTGTTGGGCGTGACTTGCAGTCGCGCCCTTGTGCTTGGTCCTTTTCTTAAAAATTCACTACCTAAAAATAAGGAGCCCTTTACAAAAGCGCTCCAACACAATGGGGAGAAATATAGCACGGTGGGTTATTTTATTCCTTTTATATGGGGTCACCGACAGAAAGAATTGCTTTTTTTGATGAAAGCAATTTTTATTATAAATTGAAAGATTTAGAGATTAAAAACATTACTCATTTTGATTATGCAGGTCTTTTACGGTGGATTGCCCGAGACAGAGTTATTGTTTCTCAAACATACTTACGATACCGCAGTGGTGCTTCTCTTCCGACATAGTTCCTGCGATGGTAAAAGTAAAAGAACTGGGACAAACAATGAAATCTATTGGTTTTGCCCATAAACCAAGCTACGGAGTACAAAAAAATGCAAATCTCTCTCGATTACTCATTACGGAAGAAGAGGATGTTCTTATATAATGGTGGGGCATGGATTGCTTCGTTCCTCGCAATGACTGAATGTTCGTCATTTTTGGAGTTTTGACTTTTATAAAAAGGGTCGTTAAAATAAGATTGATTTTATTTTTGTATGACAAATATTATTACAGAGGAAGTCTCTCTTCATCCACAATGGCTTAAAAAGGCAAAAAGGAGGGCAAAAAAAGATCATGCTAATCTTTCAGAAGTGTTTAATTTCTTTTTAGAGCGATATGCAAATGGAGAAGAGCTTATTCTTTCTCGTTCTGATGATACTTTTACAAAAGAAGAATCAGAAGAAATTTTAAAGGCATCATTGGAAGCAAATGGAGGAATAAATGTGTCTCCTCGGTTTTCTTCTGCCGAGGAAGCAATTTATTATTTGAGACAATCTACATGATGAATGTACAATTTCATCGTACTTTTACAAAAATGTATCGAAACCTAAGTTTCAATTCGAAGTGCAACAGGGGAAACAATAGAGAGCGAACATAA
>JBAXIU010000077.1:0-3512 GCA_037138215.1 Candidatus Peregrinibacteria bacterium
GATTCGTTTTGCGCTCCTGATTTTTTGGCAAATGCCAATACGCGGAGGGCTTTTTCCGACATTTCATCCACTCTTTGGAGAAGCCTTTCTCGTTCCTCATCCGTAAGGGGGTGCGTTTCTACGCCTACTTGAATATGGGTACACTGGGCAATCACCATTTCTGGAGCTCCTTTTACCAATAATTCTCTTTTCTCTTCCCATTCCCCTAAAATACTCATGCGCTTGCGGAGCGAAGAAAAAGGGAACGATTTGAGAGTTTTCCACTCTTCTTCGGTGGGAACCGTGTTTTGTCCTTCTTTTTGGGCATATTTTTCTTGTGCTGTTAATAATGCCCCTTCTGTGGGGTCTCCAAAAATTTGCCATTTTTTTTCTGGTTCGTTCCAGGAGAGTTTGGCGTCGTTGCAAAATTTTGCTACTCGAAAAAGAATCTTCAGTTCTTCGTCTGCTTTCTGGTTTTCGGTGCTGGATACCTGGCATTCCCCTTCTGGTGCATATCCACTTCCCGAAAAAATCAGGTCTCCACTGTTTACAAACCCTTCGGTCACCGTCATCTCATTTTTTGTGAGGGTTCCTGTTTTATCCGAACAAATGACGGTTGCACCTCCCAAGGTTTCCACCGAAGAGAGTTTTTTGAGGATGGCATTTTTTTTTGCCAGCCGTTGTACTCCCAAAGCCAGTGCAATGGTAATGGTGGCGGGGAGTCCTTCGGGAACGGCCGCAACGGCAACACTAATGGCGAGTAAGAAGGCTTCGATAATACTCGCTTCCTGTGAAAAATAATCGAGGAGAAAAATAACCGTCACAATTCCTCCCGTAAGTTTTCCAATAAAAACACCCATGGAAAGCATTTCTTTTTGCAATGGACTTTGTTCTTCTTCGGTTTCGGTTGCCAGTTTTGCAATGTGTCCAAATTGTGTCTCCATCCCAATGGCTTTTACTGTTGCTATCCCTGCTCCAAATACGCACGCGGTTCCCATAAAAACCGTATCTTTAATCGCTTTGGAGACCGGAAGCGATTCTCCGGTCAGTATTGATTCTTCAATTCGCATTTCAGAGCTCTCCAATACTTCCGCATCGGCAGGAATTCTGTCTCCTTCTCGCAGCACCAAAATATCCCCCGGGACCAGTTCGCTAGCCGATATTTCTTGTTCTTTTTCATCCCGTATTACTTTTGTGAGGGGGGAAATCATTTTTCGAAGGGCTTCCAGCGTTCTTTCTGTTTTCCATTCTTGGAAAAATCCAATGGCAGCGTTAATAACCACAATTCCCATAATAATACTTGCATCGGTTGCCTCCCCTAAAAAAAAGGCGATTCCCGATGCTCCGATGAGAATCATCACCATGAGATCGGCAAATTGATTTTTTATTTTTTGGAAGAGAGATCCGCGTTGTGTTTTTTGGAGCTCGTTTGTGCCATATTGTGCCTGTCTTTTTTGTACTTCCGCGTTTGAAAGTCCCAAATATTTATTCATGAGGAGTTAAAAAGTCGTACCATTGTCTCAAAAATAATAAGAAAAATCCAGCACACTTGTTTTTTTTGTTAAAAAGTGCAATAATACAGGGAATTATTTTTCTATTCATGCTTCTGGTAGAGGTTTTTGATGGCTTTCTGACAATGGCATCTTCAGCCCCGAATATTATTGGAGTACCCTCTGGAACGGGTATTGTGGGAGTAGGAGTAGCAGATGCCACCAATAACATTTTGGACCACTGGATTTTTGCAAAAGCCATTCCCAACTGGATTTCTTGGCTGATGATGTTTTCTGCCGGAGCGGCAGTGCTGATGATTATTGCCGGAGGTGCTATGGTTATGATTGGAGGAGCTGAAGAGGAATGGAGAAGTAAGGGGATGCAAACGGTAACCTTTGCTGTTTTAGGGATGATTATTGCCACCCTGTCTTACACCGCGGTGGAAGTCATCAACCATATCTCCATTGCGGGGCATAACCCCAATGTTTCGGTCTTAAAATCCACTACCGGAGTAGTACGAGACCTAGTCCAAGGAGATCTCCGTAAAGAGCTTATCCCGGGGATTATTCAAATCGCACTCAAACTGGTTGCAACGCTGAATGTTATTCTCCTTGTTTATGGGGGCTCACTTTTAGTCCTCCGGAATGACGAAGATGATGCTACTGAGAAAGCGAGAAAAATTATTTTATGGGGAGTTATTGGTTTGATTATTATTGCTGTTGCGTACGCTGTAGTAGAAGGAGTGGCAAATTTCACCTTCACGAATACCCAATGAAGACGCTTTCCTTTCTCTTTATCGGGATTTTTTTTCTCTGCAGTTTTTTGGGGGCTCCCCTTTTGGCAAACGGCATTGATACCATTGTGAATAACGCCGGAGGAAATTCCAATGAGGCCGATTCCACTCTTCCGACGCTGGAATCAAACCAGGGGAAAAAGGCGGAACAAAAAACCAACACTATTATTTATTTTATCATTAATCTTATTTTGGTAATAGCGGGGAGCATTGCCGTATTTTTATTGGTGATTGGTGGAGTAGAATACACCATTTCTGGAGGAACCGAGGACCGTATGAACCATGCTAAAAGTACTATTACTATGGCCCTTATCGGTCTTGCCGTTATTATTTTTTCGTACGCGATTGTGGGGAATGTGGCAAAGTTTTTGGAAGCACCGTATTAAAAGCGAGCCTTGAATCTTTCGGACTCTTCCCATACGCTTTCTTTGATTTTGCGTATTTTTTTAAAATGGACTTCTTTTCTCCCCTTAAAAAACGATTGGACGCCTTTCAAAAAGCGCTTGAAACCCCCAAAGCCCTTTCTCTCCAAACTCTGGAAAATTTTCGTTCCCGAGTCTTGGAAGAAACGGACATGGCGATACAAAAATTTCAGGACCAAAAAGAGCTCATCCGCTTAGCAATAAGCAAAAAAACAGAGTTTTTACACTTCCGAGAGGGCGTGTGGTCGATGGCGTTTCCGCTTAAATTTCGCCTTCTTCTTTCGGCTCCCTTTATTTATGGGATGATTATTCCTGCTGTGTTTTTTCATTTCGCGTTAGAAATTTATCATCAGGTGTGTTTCCGGCTTTATCACATTCCACGGCTCCACTGGAAAGAATATTTTATTTTTGACCGGAATCATCTTTCATATCTTAATGGCTTAGAAAAGGCGAATTGTTGGTATTGTAGTTATTTTAACGGCTTGGTGGCGTATGCCCGTGAAATTGCAGGTCGTACGGAGCGATTTTGGTGTCCCATTAAAAACGCACAGTACCGCAAAGACCCGCACAGCCAATATCCTCATTTTGTGGAATACCTGGAGGGAGCTGAGTTTCGCAAAAAAAAGCAAGAGCTGAGAAATTTTGCGACTCGAGAAGAGAAGGTTGGAGCGGAAAACTTCCCTTCTTCGTGCTAAAAATCTATCTCTATTGTACTTTTATACCATTGTTCCGTTATGGTAGGAATTTCCCCCGTAAGTAATTTTTAAAGGTAATTCCTAGATTTTAATTCGAAGTGCAACAGAGTGAATTAAAATGAGGAGGAGTTT
>JBAXIU010000078.1:0-3251 GCA_037138215.1 Candidatus Peregrinibacteria bacterium
GATAAGCACAGATTTAGTAAATATTCTGAAACTAACAAATCTATATTTGGTGAAAATACCAATATTTCATTTACACATAAACCATGAGAGTCTGCTAATAAA
The DNA here is from genome assembly GCA_037138215.1 of Candidatus Peregrinibacteria bacterium. Classification (GTDB taxonomy): domain Bacteria; phylum Patescibacteriota; class Gracilibacteria; order CAIRYL01; family CAIRYL01; genus CAIRYL01. Next base: position 103 of record JBAXIU010000078.1, read on the forward strand.
GACTTTGCTAAATAAGGTCTTAATTTACCGAAAAGAACATCGTTGGGCTTAAAATAATTTCCTTCACCTTGAAATTCTGCATCTTCACCAACTCTTTTTCCTGTCCAGCTTTCAATGTTCTCTAATCCAATTTTTCTTTCAATTTTATCTATTGATTTCCACTTATTTAAACTTACAGAGTATTTCAATTTTCTCACTTTCCACCCCTCAGGAATTTTCCCCAACCACGCAATTCCACTGTCTTTCATTAAAACCCCCTTCGTTCCCCCCTTATCAGGGGAGAGGTGTGGAAGCCCTTTTGTCACTGCCTTGTGGATTATTGCTTGTTTTTGCTCTTTTAAAAGCTCAATCATCTTTTTTTTGTCCTTTATAAACTGGGCAATAAGGGCGGTTTTTTCGTCTAAAAAATTGGCAATAGCGGTTTGGGTGGGAAGAGGAGGGAGAGGAATTTGAAATTCTTTAACAAATTCGGTGGTTACTCTTTTTTGCCCAGCTGAACCCTGCATAAAAGTCTCTCCAATTTTCATAAAACCGTCACTAGTGACGATGTAATTTAGGTACTCTTTTGTGAAAATATTATTAAATGATCTTAAAACATGGAACTCTGTTGAGCCAAAACCATATTCTGATTTTAAGTTATCCAAGAGAGCTCCTTTCCCATTTTCAAAACAAGGTGTAATTTTTGCAAAAATAACATCACCCCTTTCAAAATAGGTAAATCCCGAAATTAAGTTCCTGGTTATATTAAAAATACTTTGATCTATAACTCTATTTTCTCCTACTTTTTCCATAGGTAAAAAGACGACTTCTTTATCCAGAATTATCTCTTTTTCTTTCGAAGGATTAATTTTACAAACTGTTTTTAGCTTCCTCACTTCCCACCCCTCAGGAATCTCACCAATCCATGGAATTGCCGTTTGTTTGGTGGCGGTTTTATTCATAGAGTTTTTGGATAATGGTTGAATATATTTTGCTTTGTAAATCAGCATCAGAGAAAAACTCATTGTATGTTCCTTCTCCAATCTCCTCTATTTGTTCGGTAAGAATATCTTGTACATTTTTTTCTACTAAAAGTCGTGCAGTTCCTTGGTCATCTGTTCTAGTAGGAATTATTTTTATTTTCTCATCTCGTAAAAGAAATTTTACCAAAGCTGATTCAGAAAAATTCTTCATCGCCTCATTTATAAGCTCTACAGCTTCTTTTCCTGGTTCTGTTTGTTTTTCTTCACCTATAGCATTATTTTTTAAAGCTGAATCGAGCTTATAAAAGAGATAACTTGCGATATTTAAGCCATATAAAGCTTCGAGATCATCCAGTTTTGTAGTACTGTGAGCAAGTGTATTCCGTATGACTCCGGCAAACCCTGAAAACAAAAAATAAAATGCTTTTTGCTTATCTGCACCATCTTTTGCAGAAAGATTCGTCATCGGACAAATTACCTTTCCCTCTTTTTCACAAAAGAGTTTTGCCATAAGTGTTGTTCCCGTTTCCTCATCGCCTGTTCTTTCCTTTAAAAGTTCTTTGCATCTTTCTTCCAGTCGAATACTGGCACTTCTTAGTGCTTCAGTATAATGACCACTTTCATACAATGATTTTGCCACTGCGTTTACAGTGGGATGAAATTCTGGGAACGGTATTTGAGGAAGTTTTTTAGGCATTTCTATAAATGATTTTTTTTGAAGTAAGGAAAAACTTTAATTATGGCAAATTCGCCATAATAAGAATTACGAAATAATCTTTTTCAAAACCCCATCCGTTTCTTTCTCCAAAGCCAAAATATCGGCAGTAATATCTTCTAAACTTCTCGGAGGCGTGTACTCGTAAAAATACTTGTTAAAATTGATCTCGTAGCCCACCTTGGCATCTTTCTCGCTTATCCACGCATCGGGCGCAAAAGGGAGCACTTCCCGCTTAAAATACGCCTGAATATCTTCTTTCAGGGGGATATTTTCTTTGTCTCGTAAATCGGCATCGGCAACAGGCTTTTTGTTCTTCATTTCCATATTTCCGGCTTCGTCTCGCTTTGGTCTGTCCACAATAATTTGCGTGTAGCCAAAATCGGTATTATCAAAAATCTTGGAAAATTCTCCTTCTTCAAATTTTTCAAAAATTTCGTAAATTTTGTGGATATGCTCGTCTTTTAGCTCATTTCGCTTGCTTCCAAGGCTCTTCATCATTTTAGAAAAAAACGCGTTACTGGTGGCATTTATAAGCTGAATTTTTCCTTTCTTGTGCTCTGGCTTTCGGTTGGTAAGAATCCAAATATAAGTTCCAATACCAGTGTTGTAAAACATGTCTTTAGGAAGTGCCACAATGGCTTCCAGATAATCATTTTCTATAATGTGCTTTCGAATATTACTTTCTCCACCTCCCGCATCTCCCGTAAAAAGTGCCGATCCATTGTGTACGCTGGCAATACGAGTTCCCATAGGCGTGTCGTGCTTCATTTTGGAAAGCATGTGGAGCATAAAAAGCAATTGCCCGTCATTTATTCTTGGCGTTCCCACTGTAAAACGCGTATCAAGGATTTCTGCCTTTTTCCCTCCGGTGGAGAGCTTTGCTTCATCGGTCTTCCACGACTTTCCGTAAGGCGGATTGGTGAGAATAAAATCAAATTTTTCATTCGGAAACCCGTCATTGGAAAGGGTAGAGCCAAACGCCACTTTATTATCTCTTTCTCCTTTTAAAAGCATATCGGCTTTGCACAAAGCATAAGTCTCAGGATTTATTTCTTGTCCAAAGGTAAAAATGGTTCCTTCGGAATGGATTCCACTTTCGTCCGACTGAATAAATTCTTTGGAAATAGAAAGCATTCCTCCACTTCCCGCACAAGGATCGTAAATGGTGAGGGGCTTGTCTTTTATGGCTTTCCCTACTGGTAAAAAAAGCATATTCGTCATGAGCTTTATAACTTCTCGCGGAGTAAAATGCTCTCCGGCTTCTTCATTGTTTTCTTCGTTAAACTTGCGAATGAGCTCTTCAAATACCGTTCCCATATCGTGATTATTGAGATTTTTGGGAGATATTTTTTCACTCTCATCACTAAACTTTTGAATAACATCAAAAAGGATTCCGTTTTCATCCAAGGTATCCACTCCTAAGTTTCAATTCGAAGTGCAACAGGGGAAACAATAGAGAGCGAACATAA
>JBAXIU010000079.1:0-3192 GCA_037138215.1 Candidatus Peregrinibacteria bacterium
TATGTTCGCTCTCTATTGTTTCCCCTGTTGCACTTCGAATTGAAACTTAGGTGGATACTCCCAAAACTACAAAACTGGTATTACGAAATTTTGAAAGTTTTAATCCCATCCCAAAACCTGGAGAAAAAATTGATATTCGCGCATTAGGCATTGCTGGCGCCACCGCCAATTTTCCAGATCTAAATCTTCAATCCACGGTATTATTAGATAACCCAAAAACACTAGAAAACGAAGGCATAAAGAGAATTGCAGAGTATTTAGAAAAAACATACTTTAAAGAACACCCTGATGTTTTAACCACCTTTGGCATTACCGATATTCATGCCCTTACCCCCAAACAAGCGGTACAGCTCGCTTCGTATATCCCCATTGAAAGGGTAGAGTATTCAAAAGAGCAAGCGAAACAATCGGATTCGGAAAAAACAGTTGGAGCTGAAATGATGATAAATGACAGTGCCCCCATTGACCAACTCTTTCAATGGGGAAAAGACAAATCGGGGAACGGAGTGTGTAGGAATTACGCTTCTATTGCGATTGGAGTATTGGAATCTTTAAAAATGCTGCAGGATGAAAAAACTTCACTCATTCATAATACTTATGCCATAAACATTCAACATGTTCCGAATGATGAACTAGAGAGTGTCCAAGGAGCTGTGAATGAACACGCATGGAATGGATTTTTTACCATTTCTCAAAAAGGAGAAGAATATGTGGTCGACAGCGTTGTGCTTGATTCTACCTGGGCAGACGCCAGTTCTATAGGAAGTGACCCTGCACGCATAGGTCATACAAAAGAAGGTAAACTAGACTATACGAGAGAAAGATTTTTTACACTTGCACAAAAATTTGACGGAAAAGGTCTTTTGCCCCAAGAAAAATATATACCCCAACTTTTTGAGAATTACAAAAATAGCCCATCGGTAACCTGGGAATCACTGAAGAATGAAAAAGAAAAGGATGCCATTTTTTCTCCTGTAAGACTTTCAATAGGGTATCAACTTTTAAACATACTGAATGAAATGCCAAAAATTCCTGATGCATTGAATACTGTGGTAGAAGATTTTTTACTCGAATTTTCTAAAGATGCAGAGAGTTATACCCAGTGTTTTGATAAAATAACTCGTGATCAAAAAAATCCGTTTCGAGTTGAATTTGAGGCGATATATCCGCTCACAGAACATTTACTTGCAACAATAAACATCAGTAAAAAAATGAAAACAAAAATTCCAGCCAGTGAAAAATTAAATGAACAAAAACAAAGGCTTTCTCGTATTATTACCAATTTTCCGCCTCCACATAAAAACTTAACGGAAGAATGGAATCTTGCATTGTATAATAATTATATTCAGTTAGCAGATAAAACAGGAGAGGATAGTGCCATAAGACAACAAACAGAACTTTTCAAAAATTACATTGCCTCCAAAAATGTCACACCAAATTATAAATTGTACCTCACGGAAGATATTTACCGCAATTTAAGCCCTAAAGGAAAGGAAGTTTTCAAAGAATCATTTCCAAATATTCCATTTAACAATTCTAACCCAGAACCAGAGTCAGAAAAATCAAAAGAAAAGGACAGTCGGCATGATATACACGAAACAAAAGCCCGAATAAAAGAAAAATTCAATTATTCGGTTGATGAAGAGTTTCCGTCTAATCAGGATGAGAGTCTTAAATATGAGGAAAAAATTGAAAAAATGGCTTCATTCTTACATAGTTTAGAAGATGCCCTAAAAACACTCCCCGAAAGTGAAATACCTGATAAAAAGATTAATATTTACATTCGTCAGGGAAACGAAAGATTTACGAGTCTTTATGATATATATCTCAATTTTTTCATGACCAAGGATGAAGTGTTATCTCAAATTTCCGATTTTAAAGAATCCCAAAAAGATTGGCATAATCTCCAGCAAATATGTCCTTGTAAAATAGACCTTTTTGGTGATTCCCTTACAAAAGGACAACTTCATGAGTTTTTAACAAATGCAAAAGCATATTTTTCTAAATCACAACAATCCCTATTCCAGTACAAACAAATATTTATAGCAAAAGAAGATGATATTTCGATTTATACTAAACCACGCATTAGCGTTCACCATTTTTTAAACAAAGATTTTGAAAAAATAAATGCACTTCTTGCTACGCACGACCATAAAAAATATGAAAAAGGCTTACAAGAAAACAATTTGCGAAAAAAGTTTCACGACCTTCACGATACCTATAAGTTTCTACAAGAGTCCACAGTAATTCCTTCTGATGGCAATTTTAATGCCCTTTCCAATTATTACGACCCTCTCCAAAAAACACTCCAAAATATTTCCGAGTCCCTTCAAAAGCCAGATTTCCAAAAATCTGATGCAGAAAAAAGTCTTAATGTTCTTACAAAGCATCCCATTTCACTCGTTATCCAAGACCTTTCTAAGGTGTTCCGAGAAGAAGGAAAAAATAATCTTTTAGACCAAAAATATCCCTATTATCTTGTTTATGGATTAAATCGAGATCCAGAAACCCTGAAGCAGATAAATACTATTATTGCCCCTAATGGAATGGTAATCAAAGCAATTTGGATAAAAGAAGCATTCACACACGATTGGGGATTAACACCATTACAACATATTTCTTTAGTTCTCTCGGAAGCAAAATCAGAAGATGAAAAAATAAATATGCAAAGAGAAAACCTTAAAAAATCAGGGAATCCCATAAAAATAACAGAAGAAAACTATAAAGAGATTCTAGAAATGATTCTTTTACCAGGCGACAAAATTCAAGCCGATCCAGACCCAAAAGGGAAAGTAAAACAAGACGGGACAGTAACCCTGTACAGCAATAACACACCAGAAGAAATTGGAGCAGAAATACTGAGACAAACCATGAGATATGTTCAATTTACACAATCTCCTCCAAAAACATCTTTGAACAATACTGTTCTGAAAATCAGAGAACTCAGCGGAAATCCACTCACAATCGATGATCAATTAGAAAATACGGTAAAAAGAGTATCAAAAATTTTACAGGAAAATTTCAAAGGGATAAAAAATATTCCATCAGATGCCTTTCGAGTTTCCTTCATCGTTAATAATGCAAGAGAGTTGGAGATAAGCATGTCATCCCAACAAAACAAATGGTTTTTTTATAATAATTCCTAAGTTTCAATTCGAAGTGCAACAGGGGAAACAATAGAGAGCGAACATA
>JBAXIU010000080.1:0-2914 GCA_037138215.1 Candidatus Peregrinibacteria bacterium
TTATGTTCGCTCTCTATTGTTTCCCCTGTTGCACTTCGAATTGAAACTTAGGCTTCAATTTCTATCATTTGAGGATTTAATCCAAATTTTTTACATTTTTGAAGAAGAGAAATCGCATATGAAGGATCTTCCAAATCAAATTGAGTACTATTAATGGCAGTTTTTACACCAAACTCTTTTGCAAAAGATATGCTCCGCTCTAGTACAAAATTTTGCAGTTCTTTTTCTTTTTGTAACAATTTCTTAATTTTTATTACTACCTCTGGAGACTTTTGTAATCCCGCAATTGAAAATCGTAATAATGCTTCTACCCCTAAAATCCTTCCGTCTTTATCACATTTTGGCTGAAAATGCATAGCAAAACCGTTCATATCGTTTTCTATTGCTTCTTTTACATCACTGGGAAAAACCAAAAGAATCTTAATGAGGCTCTCCAATTTTTCCCGAGTGTGATCCATGTGAAGCTCGAAAAGCTCATATGGAAAAGATTTTTTTATTATAGTCTCTATTGCTTTATGACAATCAAGCATACATTGAGAACACGCATCCAACGGGATATGACAGAGATCTTCGGGGATACGAAATACTCCAACCCGTAAATTTTTTGCGACTATTTCAGTATCTGCATCTATATCAGATATTTTTTCATGAATAGCCATAATAATATCGCTTGGTTCAATCCCCTTCTCGGCAATAATAAGTATAACGCCTTCTTCTACATGAACACACACACCCGGAACAGCATTTCCAATATGTTCGTTTATACACAAAAGAATTTTTTGAAGATTATCTTGCATATCTTCTCCATTTTTACTTTCATACCGAAGTGCCACTGCTATACACTCCGTTTCTTTGCCATTGATAATTTTCTCTAATTCCAAGGCTTTAAAAAAAAGAGGTTTGGACTGTAGAAAATAAAACTATTTTTTCACCAACTCCGCAATGCACTCTATATGCGGCGTATGAGGAAACATATCTACCGGTTGTACTTGTAAAGCCTTCCATCCATGGTCTTCCAAAAAAGCCATATCACGCGCCAAAGTAGGCGGATTACAAGAAATATAAATCATTTTTGTTGCATCAATATTTTCAGCAATAAAGGATAAAGCCTTTGGGTGTAGCCCCGTTCTGGGCGGATCAATAATTAACAAATCCAATTCTGGAATATCCCCATTGGCAAACAGCTCTGGCAAAAGCGTTTCCACTTTTCCGGCAAAAAATTCGGCATTGTGGATTCCATTGCGCTCAGCATTCTTTTTCGCCATTTCCACGGCTTCCTCCACCATTTCTATTCCTCTTATTTTTTTGGATTGGGAAGATAAAAAAATCCCAATGGATCCCGTTCCACAAAAGAGGTCTAAAACCGTTTCTCCTCCGCTTAAATTTGCCATTTTTTGTACTGCACCATACAATACCTCCGCCCCCAATGTATTGGTTTGGAAAAATGAAAACGGAGAGATTTCAAATTCCACAGTTCCCAAGCGCTCTATAAAGGTTTCACTCCCCCAGAGCAGCGTCGTTTGCGGATCCGTAATCGCATCACTTTGCCCGGTATGAACAGTTTGGATAATTCCGGAAATAACACTCCCCATATCCCCCATTACAAGGGGGGCAATAACGGGTTCCCAAAATTCTGGTGGTCGTGCGGCAGAAACCACAAAATTAATCATAATTTCTCCCGTATAATGCGATTCGCGAAAAATAACGCCTCTCCAAAAACCCGTAAAAATCTTTGGATTCCATGGTGCTTCTCCTGAGTTTTTGAGTATTTCTTCCACCATTTCCCGAAGAGCATTCACTTTTTCAGAAGCAATAAGTGCATCACCAATGCGTTTTACCATTGCCCAACTCCCTTCTGGGTGAAAGCCCAAGGCAAATCCTTCATCATGGTATATTCGTTCTCCATTTTCATTATCTTCTACCCACATTTTTTCGTACCCGCAGGAAAATTCCATTTTGTTCCGATACCGAAAAGTTTGGGGCGATGGGAGAATATCTAAAATTTTTATTTCGGAAAATTGGCGAAACACTTCTGCCATTTGCCCCTGTTTTACGCCTATTTGTGAACTGTAGGGAAGGTTTTGGTATGCACATCCAGGGCACTGCTCATACTCACTTTTTTCTTCCAACGGAGAAGGCTTTAAAATTTCTACAATTTTTCCTTCGGCGTAGTTCTTTTTTTGTTTTGTAATGCGAAACAACACCGTTTGCCCCGGCAACCCGCCTTTTACAAAAATAACAAACCCTTCTGAGAATTCTTCTGTTTTCCAGCGCAACATTCCCATCCCACCAAACACAATTTTCTCAATAACGCCGGTATAATCTTTGCCCTTACAAAGCGGAAAAGCCATGAGAGAAAATAAGAATTTTAAACGAAAGAGAATAGCATTTTTAGATCGTGACAATAAAACAAAAGCCCCCTCATCTCAAAGAGAAGAAGGGGCTATGAAAGACTATCAAAAATGTGTTCCCTTTCTCATCGGGGATAAAAAAATTATTCAGAAACAACTTTTACAAATGTATCCTTATAAACACGCCCATTAAATTTCGTCTGTTTTTTTTCATAAAATTGTACTCGCCCAGAAGCAGTAGAAAACAGAGTAAAATCTACTCCGGTTTGTACATTTTCCCCAGCAAAGTATTTATTTCCTCGTTGCCGTAAAATAATGTTTCCGGGAATAACTACCTGTCCGCCAAATTTTTTCACACCCAGTCGTTTCGCGTTGGAATCTCTTCCGTTGGAGGTGGAACCTCCGGCTTTTTTATGTGCCATTCGTTTCTAAAAAATTACCGCGCTATTCTAAGGGGATGAGGAAAAGAATGTCAAGATCCAGAGGATAATAAAATAGGTTGCCATTATCTTCCTAGATTTTAATTCGAAGTGCAACAGAGTGAATTAAAATGAGGAGGAGTT
>JBAXIU010000081.1:0-2809 GCA_037138215.1 Candidatus Peregrinibacteria bacterium
AAACTCCTCCTCATTTTAATTCACTCTGTTGCACTTCGAATTAAAATCTAGGACATATCACAAACCCCGACTTGTTGCGGCATTTCGCAAACCCCGGATTGTTCGGGCATAGGGTCTGAAAAATCTGGAAGGCTTTCCATAAACGCGTATAAAAAAATGTTTTTCTCTTCCTCAATGGAATGCGTTTCCACATCCCTAAATTTCTTCGTTCGTCGTCATGACGAGACATTCTTAATTCTTAATTCTAATTCCTCACCCTCCCGTTCCTTCCTCTGCAGAGATTTGTTTCAGCTCTAAATACGCCAATGTCCACGCCACATTTCCCAATACAAAAAGCGTTCCAGACAAAATGGCAGAAATGGTCAGCACAATAAATGCCACACCACCTTCGGCAAAATACCCGATATAATTATGCGCAATAAGTCCTCCCATACTCACAAATACCGTAGGAAGGAGGAGAATAACGAGGACATTAAACACCACCCGCAGCTCTATAAAAATAAAAAACATGATGAGGGAGAAGGTTTCCGGAAAAAAGAGGAATACTTTTTTTAAAGACTGCATCATGGCACTGGTGGGTTCGGAGTTTTCCGTCACAATAAATTGCGGAGTAAAGGTAAAAAAGAAAAGCCCAAAAATCCCAAAGACAATCCAAATCCCAAAGATAATTTCTAAAAGAAACAGCGCCCCAATGCCTAAAAACCTCAGAAAAAACAAAAACTCAATTCCGATGGAAAACGGCTGGAGAGAACTTTTTAAGAGTGAAAACTGAAAGAGCGGAAGAAAATGGATAAATCCCCTGCCTATTCCCCGTTGCATGGTCCCGTCTTTTTGGTATTGCTGGGTCATACCAATAACAGCGCCCTGGCAAAACACGGGGACCAGAAAAGAGGAGATAAAAATGAGGAGAATAGAAGCAATAACCATCCCCGTAGGAATTTGAGGCGACCGCATCCATATCCATATGGGAGCCAGCAGTTCTAAAAACCCTTTATGATGATGGGCATTAAAAATTTGTGAGTTAAGAAACAATTCTGTTTGAAAATACACAATCGCCACACCCACGGTAATAGACACAAAAGATGGCCAAAAACCATACCAAAACAACTTTCCCCGCTGTGCATGGGTAATATTCCAAGCCTTTGCCAAAATGCGTTTTGCTGAAAACTCCGCCACGGCATAAAAAAAATCACAGGAGACGGTAGCAAAAGAAATCGCACTCCTCAAGGGGGAGATACAGGAATAAAAAAATTTTGACAAAAGCGGAGAGGAAGGAGTAAAAAGAGCCCTCTTTTTTTAAGGATATGAATGAAAAATTTTTAGCAGAAAAACGGTTTGCAGTTTCCATGGACAAGGACCCAGTAGATAAAAAAAAGAAGACAGAGCTCCCCTCAGGAATAAAAGAAGGGGTGGAAGCTTTGATGAACCAGCTTTTTCCCCAAGAAAGCAATAAAGACCAAGGCGATCAATCAAGAGAAGAGAATCCAGAAGAAATGCCTCATCCACCGATTAATGCTCAGCAAATAGATATTATTGAGCAACGCCTGGCGGAGATTTTGAATACACAAATAAATGCAGTGAGAATGAAGATAGCGGGAGTTTCCGGATTATCCGACTTGTTGAGCGATGAAAAATTGCTTCCACAAATAGAGACTGCCATAACCGGAGCACTAAACTCCGGAGAAACACTTTCGGTTATCACTACTCCTCTTTTAACTTCTTCAGAAGCATTAAATGGTGTTTCAGCAGATATTCTTACCGAATTGGCATATAAGTTGATAAAGGATGATTTAATAAGTAAGACAAAGAAAAAAATGGAAGAGGTTTCGGGTGAAAAGATTATGCAAAAAAGGGATTCTCTTTTTACAAATGTGGAGAATGTAAAAAACGCTACTAAAACAGCGAGAGGTTCTCATAAGAAAGAAGTAGTTGAGGATAATATGGAAGAATTGATGAGTATTTTAGGCGAAAGGGAGAGTGGTATTCCACAATTTAAGAAGTTAACGGATTTTTTAAGAAAATTGGGAGATAACCGAAATAATTTTTTAGCGCAATGCCATGTCTATACCATTAAAAATCCTGAAATAGATGATTTTATAAAAATGCTCAAACAAAGAGAAGAAGTGGAAGAAGTCCAAAATATATTGGAAGGCGAGAATCCTGAGCAGTATATGCCACGCATACGGGAACTTTGCGGTGCACTAAAAATTGCGGTACAAGATGGGAAAATAGATCAATTTTTTGGAACTCCAAAAAAAGAAGAAATAAAAATTCCGAAAGCAAAACCAGTTATTGTCCAAAAAGGAGAAGTAAAAGCGCCAGCGAAACAGGAAAAACCAAAGCAAAAAGAAGCTTTAAAAATTCCTAATCCGAATTTATTAAACAAGCATCCAACCTTATCAGCAAGCACACCTGTTCTTGATCCCAATACACTTTTCGATCGAGCCATGGCATTAATAGAGACTGACCCCAAACAAGTTATCGCACTTATGAAAAATGTTGCGCATAGTAATCCCGGGGAAGCAATCTTAGCGCAATCCAATACAATCAAAAATCAGGCAGTGACATTTGCAGTACACAAACAACAAGAACTGTTTATACAACCTGACATTTCTGACATAGTAGAGCAGTGTCATAATTACGAACAGATGGCTAAGAATCTTTTAGAACAGGGCATAGAGTATTGTTGTCCTCCAGCATATCTACACCTTAGCGAAAAGTTTTGTTCTGCTGAAAATTTTGAAAAAGCAAAACAAATCCTAGATTTTAATTCGAAGTGCAACAGAGTGAATTAAAATGAGGAGGAGTT
>JBAXIU010000082.1:0-2735 GCA_037138215.1 Candidatus Peregrinibacteria bacterium
AAACTCCTCCTCATTTTAATTCACTCTGTTGCACTTCGAATTAAAATCTAGGCCCCCTCCCCTTTGGATAAAATAAAAATGCAAAAAGCTACTCTGATTCTTTCAAAACCCCCGCACCTTACTATGGATCAATTTCTCGAAGATCAAAAAAGAATAGCCAATCTTCGCAAGCTCAACACCTCTAAAATTCTGCAATCAATGGAAGCATAAATCCTTTTTACCTTTTAAGAGTATGAAAAATATTAATTGGGTCAAATGTGGAATAGTGCAGGATGAGAACAATGAGGATGATTTAGAAAATCTTGAAGAAAGATTTGGTGATATGAAATTAGCTCATCAATTTTTACAGCAAGTTTTTGGTATTAATGGATCCGTATTATTGGCGATGCAAGAAGGCGAGATAAATCTGGAAGAACGAGAAGAATTTATGGAAAGAATAGAATCAGCTACCATCAAAGTCAAAAAAGATATTCAATATTTATTGGGTATATATGCACTTTTAAGCGGCAACTTCCTACTCAATAACCTCCAAGAAGAAATAAGCCGATCGATTAATTCAACAATGGAATTTTCAATAGAAAACCCTGAACATGCCCTTATTAATATGATTGGAAGTGGCTTTTTATATTCGAATACTTCCATAGGAAATTTTATTGATCCAAGTTCAGAGGTAGTGACTCAAAAGTTCCCCAATTTACATGCGGAATACGATGGAAAAGATGGTGTTTTAGAATATATGAAAAATGATCCGATACAATTAGAATACAACGCAGAAAGTGGGACTTATATTGTTACAAATGGTCGAACTCGGCTTTATGCCTGCATTGTCTATAATATCGATATGCAAGATGTGCCTCTCGAGATTAATCGAAATGGAAAAAAAATAAACTCTTCATTAGCAGAATTACATAAGGAGTTTTTAACGACCGAAACTCCTGATTAAAAATGTTCTTGAGTGAAGGTACTTCTGGAAACGAATTTCTGAAACAGAACAAAGCTGCACATGACCTTTGAACTTTTGCCTCAAATAATATTTCATCCCCAATTTAACGCCTTAAAAAACGGCTTCAAATCCTCCTTTTCTTCTTCTACCGCCATACGAACTGCGAGCAAAATGTCCCACCATTTCGATAAATAACCCGCTTTTGGCGGTTTTTTTGTATTTCAAGCTTTTCTTTAGCCCTCAATAATTTTCCGGACTGCTGCCACCATGTCTTTTGGTCTTCCCTGAGTACTTAACACCTGATAGGAACATTCATGTTTATGAGATATTTCATTTTGGGCCGTTTCCAGCCTCCGTTGTACTTCTTCGTCAGACAGCGGAGATCTTCCCACAATGCGTTGTCGTAAAATTTCTAATGATTCGGGATACAAAAACAGGGAAACAATATTCTCCGGTGGTAAAATCTTTTGGATATTCCAGAGCCCTTGAATATCAAGCTCCCGAATAACCTTTTTCCCCGCTTGTAGCGCAGGAAAAACCTGTTCTTTTGGTAATCCATAATAATTTTTTTCGTGCACCGTGGCATATTCCACAAACTCATCCCGTTGTATTTTTTCTTCAAACACCTCTTTTGTGAGAAAGAGGTAATCTACTCCATCCTTTTCTTGTGGACGGGGATCTCTGGTAGTAGCCGTAATGGGAAAAACCATGCCTTCTCGCCCTGCAAATTCTTTTTTAAGAGCTGTAATAACAGTCCCCTTCCCTACCCCAGAAGGCCCCACAATAAGAAAAAATTTTCCGGAGAATTGCATCATAGAAAACAAAAAAATGAAGATTGGAAAGGAACCCACACCATTACCAATATTTAAAAACATATTCCGAAAGGCTGATAAAGATCTCAATAGCAATAAGAATAATGACTACCCATTCTAAAACCGTAGAATTTCTCACATTCGATTCATCACGAAGTACATCCAGCGTTTCGTGGAGGATGGAGAGTTTTTGATTCAGCGTATTGCTGCGCTGAGAAAGCTCTAAATATTTTGCTGTTTTATGATAATACGATTCCAAATCTGGATTTTCCCAAAAATAATCAGGCGTTTCACTGAGAGGAAGCGCTAAATTCACCTCATGTTTCCTCTGGAGGATTTGACCAATACTCTTGCGCAAGGCTTTATTTCCCATCTGCACTTTTCCATATCGGGCAAGTTCTTGGGGAAGAGGCTCTACAGCTGCAATAGTATCTTCAATGGTCTTTTCCAGGTGGTTAAATGCAGTAGATTTTGCCAAGGCAAACGAAACCGCCAGAATATCTTCTTTTTTAGGAGTGTGTGGAAAGCGAAAAGTATCTTGGTTCACAGAAAAAGCGACTACTTCTCCCTCTGTTACGAGGAAATCATCGGTATAGGGCTCCACAAATGGGTTTAAGAGCGCAGGTTTTAAGAGATCCATAAATGGCTCTCTCTCCGTATCAGAAAATCCCCAAAAAACCAATGTCCCAAAAGGGAAACAGCAAAGATACGAATCGTCGCGCTTAACCAAAAAAGTATCGTACTCCTGAGAAACGGGGAGATTCGTTCCCATCAGAAGCGCTCGAAGTTCAGGGATTTTAAAATGGGGTGCAAGGCTAATACACGAGCATGATGACATAAAAATATTAAAAATGACGCCGAGAGAGTACGACTTTTATATGGTTTTTAAAAGAGGGCGAAGTAATGATATTTTTCTTGGGAGAGGTGGGGTAACCTTTAAAAGGGTGTGCTAACGAAGGAAGGGTAGCAAAAGGGAGGAG
>JBAXIU010000083.1:0-2488 GCA_037138215.1 Candidatus Peregrinibacteria bacterium
AATTTCTCTGAGAATACCAAAAAAAAGGTTCAAACTGAAAGTTTGAACCAACACAGTTCTCTTTTTTGAAAGTCAAAAGAGTAATTTGTTTCGCGCTTATCAATGGAAAAAAGCTTTATGCCGTTTGTTTTTCGTATGCTTGGTAAAAGACGAGAGGCGAAGGATTTAATCCATTTTTCTCCACTCCTCCAAATCATCCCAAAAACTGGGATATGTTTTTTCCGTGCATTGGGGGTTTTCTATTTCTACTCCCGCTATAACGCTTCCTAAAACGGCAAAACACATGGCAACGCGGTGGTCATGAAAGGTTTCTATTGTTGCGCCATGAAGCAGTTTGGGGTCGCCAAATATCTCTATCCAATCTTCTCCGGTAATAATATTGGCTCCCATGGCTTTTAGGTTTTTTTCGAGTGCCCAAATGCGGTCACACTCTTTATGGCGGAGGGTAGAGAGTCCTGTAATTTTTGATCTCCCCGTGGCATACGCCGCTAAAACCACTGCCGTCATGGCGGTGTCGGGCATATCTTCTAGGTTTATATCTCCCAACGGCTGTAGAGACGCGATTAATCGCGTCTCTACAGTTCCCCGCATTTTTTTTAAAACCCGAGTAAAAAACTGGCTATCACCCTGGAGGGAATCTTCTGGCAAGTTTTCAATGATAATGTTTCCCCCTGTAATAGCCGCAATTGCCAAAGGATACGACGCCGAAGACGCGTCTCCTTCTATAAAATATTGGTTTGGCACTTGTATTTTTTGGGGCGTAATAACAAATTTTTTAAAATTTTCGTTTTCGACTCGCACTCCAAATGGCTCCAAAATTTTTATGGTCATGGCGATATACGGCTGAGAAACGAGATCTCCAATAACCTCTATTTCTAATGGTTTTTCGCAAAAAGCTCCTATTTGCAAAACGGCAGTAAAAAACTGAGATGATAAATTCCCTTTCATAGAAATTTTTCCACCCGGGAGAGATTTTCCCATGCCGGTAATAGCGAGTGGCGGGAATCCTTCTTTATCCAAGTATTCTATTCTTGCGCCCATTTGCAACAGTGCGTCCACTAAATCGCCAATGGGGCGCTCTTTCATACGCTCTATTCCGGTAAGGGTGGTTTTGGTCCCTTTGGGGCGCAATAAACACAGCGCCGTTAAAAAACGGATGGTTGTCCCAGAATTTCCACAAAAAATTTGTGCATCTTCAGCGTTTTTAAAAAAACTTCCAGAAGAAACAGTAAATACTTCTCTTTTGTTTTTTATATGGGAAAGAATAGAAACTCCCATTTTTTTTAGCGCTTCACGCATTAAAAACGCATCTTCGCTTTCCAGGGCACCAAAAATTTTTACGGGAGACACTCCTAACGCAGCAAGAGGGAATACCCGATTGGTAAGAGATTTTGACCCGGGAACAGAAATTTTCCCACAGAAAGGACTCAAAAAAGGCTGTACCGGAAATGGGTCTAAAAGGGGCATAGCAATGAAAAATACTTTTTAGTCTTTTGTTCCGTGAAAAACCCGATTGAGATAATGCCAAAACCCTGTTTTTTTCTTTTCGTGAAAGGTTTCTTCTATAAATTCTTTTCCTTTTTCGTACGCTTCTAACGATTTGTCTTTCATAAACTTCCGGTTCTTTTCATCGGAAAGAGTTGCACCTAAAACCGATCCTACAGCCCCTCCTACAATAAGCCCCAAGAAAAGCCGTGAGAATTTTCCTTCTTTTTTTTCTTCAGACGGAGGAGTGTCAAAGTTTTCCATAATCGGGTAAAAGATTGAATTTTTAAGAGATGCAAAAACAACAAGCCGTTTACAAAATTACTCGAACGAAAAAATTATTTTTGAGCTACTTCTAGCACTTGAATACGATTTTCGTGATTTGAAACGGTTGTTTTTACTATTTCAATTTCATAAGTCATCATCGTTTTTTCTTGCCATATTTTCTCATTTTTCCCCACATTTCCATCCAAAAGAGATAAAATTTTATCATATTTTTTTTGGTTTTCGAGATTTGTCTTTTCCATTTCTTGATTTATTTCTATAAATTTTTTCATCAAAAAATCTGTAAGATCCATAAACCGTTCATCTATCTTCTGGAACCGTTCATCTATTTTTTCAAACTGCTCATCTATTTGTATGACGGCCTCTTGAAATTCTTGACGAGTAAGAGTTGACATAAAAAACAGGAAATTTTCAGTCTCATATTCTTCTCTTTATATCAAAATATCAAGAAATTTCGGAGTAAAAATGTGCGTGGCGAAACAAAAGGGCGCCACAGTAAGTGACGCCCAACGGGTTTTTTGGGACACCATAAAAAAAGGAGCAACTCAGGAGAGTTGCTCCAGCATAAAATATTGTTTTGGAGGCGCTGGAAGTATAGCAAAAGTGCGAAACAAAAGGTTCAAACTACAAGTTTGAACCAACGCAGGCATGGATTGCCACGCTTCGCTCGCAATGCCCGTTAAAGGGAGAAGTCAAGAGGGGAAAGAGATATTTTCAT
>JBAXIU010000084.1:0-2469 GCA_037138215.1 Candidatus Peregrinibacteria bacterium
CGTTATTTTTCCCTTGTTATATTTTAAAATTATGGGAGCAAAAGAGAAAAAAGTGTAACCTGGTTACGACTATAAGAGTGAACACCTTTTTTCTTTTTCCCCTTTTTATGTCCCGTTCTTCTTTTTTTGCCAGTATTGCTCTGGTTTTTGTTCTTTTCTCCCCTCCGTCAGCTTTGGCACAAAGCTTTTCGGATGTTCCAGATTCTCACCCATACGCCGAAGCCATTGAATATGTGAAAGCCCAAGGAATTGTACAGGGCTTTTCGGACGGAACTTTTAGACCCGATGCAACCATTAACAGAGCGGAGTTTTTAAAAATTATTATTGAGACGCAATTTAAAAAAGAATTAAAAGCTCAAGCAGAAGATGTTTTTGATAGTGAAGATTGTAAGGATACCTATAATTTTTCGGATGTTACTGCGACCGATTGGTTTGTGCAATACACCTGTTTTGCCAAGAAAAAAGAAATAACAAAGGGTTATAGTAATGGCTTTTTTAAGCCTTATGAATCCATTACTTTTGCTGAAGCATCCAAAATAGTAGTAAATGCGATGGTTGAAAAAACAAAGAATGGAGAGACAAATGATTGGTGGGTACCTTTTACAAGAACACTCATGGATAAAAGAGTTATTCCCATATCTCTTTTAAAGAAAAGTCCAGAAGAAATGATAACTTTCGGCGATTATTATTACGAACCCAAGGCGGAAAATCTCCTTACTAGAGGGGAAATGGCAGATATGATTTACCGTCTTAAAGGAGAATTTTTACCGCACACAAAAATAACATTTCCTGAAAGTTTTGGAGATATATTGTATGATCATGGTATCCAATTTTCCAACCTTATCCCCAAAAATGAATGGGAAAATGAATCGGGCTTTATTGCTTATAAAGGATCTTCTTTTAAACTTTCTATAACTCCTCTCAAAGATTTTAGAGAAGCAAAGTATTATAATTATGGGTATTCATACATAGACATAGGAATACCGTTTGTTGTAAAAAACGGTGAATTTCCGAGATGGTGCAAAAAAACAGAAGTTTTATCACTTGGAGGACTATCATATACTGGATGTTATTATAATACCATAGGTGATGGAGGAATGATGAAAACTGCTGACGCGATTATTGGAGATGCAGTGGTAACCATAAATTTTCCCCCTCCTATTCGTTCTGAGCACTTAAATACGCCATTACAGAATTCCGTACAAGGAATAGATGAAACAAAACTCGCCGAAACAGAAAAAGCAATAGACGAGTTTATGGGGCAAATAAAAATCACTTCTACTCTTACCTCGGAACAGGTAAAAAAAGAGTGGAAACGGTATGATAAAGCACGAAGGCAAAGCTTTTTAGAGAGCCAAAAAAAATGATTTTTTTCTTATAGGAACGCAGAAAATTCCTGAATACAGAAGGAAGAAGTGAAGATTGTGTCAAAAATAACTTCCTCACCAGCCCTGAGAAGGAACCGGATCCTGTAACCCTATCCCGACTATAGTATTGAGCACCTTTTACCCCCTTTTTATGAATCGTTCTCCGTTCCTCGCCAGTATTGTATTGGTTTTTGTTCTTTGCTCCTCTCCGTCGGCTTTGGCACAGAGTTTTTCAGATGTGCCTGCTGACAATCTGTATGCAGAAGATATTGAATTTGTTAGTACCAAGGGAATAGTAAATGGATATAAAGATGGAACATTTAGACCAGATGCGACTATAAACCGTGCCGAATTTACAAAAATTATTATAGGCAGTCTTTTCTCTTTTGAAGATATTTCTAGTTGTGATATTGGTAAATACACATTCTCAGATATAGAAAAAACGGAATGGTTTGCACCATATGTGTGCAAAGCTAAAAAAGAAGGAATTATACATGGATATTCAGATGGAACTTTTAAACCTCAAGAAATAATTAACCTTTCTTCATCTGTAAAAATTATTATAACATCATACAAAATTTCATATTTCAATTCTTATTCAAGTCCCCAAAAAGAGTATTATTTTAGCTATTTTACAGATCGTTTATTTAACGATAAAAAGTTTTCTTTTAAATATCCACTCAGAAATATTCGGAACAAAAACAATTCATATTATTCAAAAGAATTAAGATCCCATTTTTTTTCAAGAGGGGAAATCGCATATTTTATAAAAAAAATGGAAGAAATAAAGACAATATTGAATGATGAAAATTTTTATATTTATAAGAATAAAAAGGCGGGCTTTTCTATAAAAGTACCAAAAATAAGTGACGGAGGAGAAACGGTAATAGTAGAAGAATACGATGACGAGAAAAAAGAATCCCTCGTATTTATAACAAGTGAAGAAGAATGGAAAACTCGTTATCAAGAAAACTATGAGAATCTTTCTAAAACAGGAACCAATTTATGGAAAAAGTCAATTCCTGGTGGATTTTTTACAAAAACTATACAAAACCTAAGTTTCAATTCGAAGTGCAACAGGGGAAACAATAGAGAGCGAACA
>JBAXIU010000085.1:0-2451 GCA_037138215.1 Candidatus Peregrinibacteria bacterium
GAAAAGAAGAGAGGGGGAGAGAAAAAACTGCTGAATTTCCGCTTCGTGACGGTGGTTGGTAATTTTATAGGGAATCACATTTTCCGAAAGAAAATTGTAATTATTGGTATCACCATTGCGCCTTCCAGCCCCAGAAATACCCGTTTTCCCGTCCAAAACTATCCGTTCGATATGAGGATTTTTTTGAAATGGAAGCGTTGCTAAAAGTGATGCCGTGGCAAAACACCCGGGATTTGCCACGAGATTTGCAGTTTTTATTTCTTCAGAAAAAAGCTCTGGCAAGCCATAAATAGCTTTTTTTTCAGGGCAAATATGACTCATTCTATATATTTGTTCCCATTTTTTTCGGTCTAAAAACCGAAAATCCGCCGAAAGATCAATAATTTTACAGGGAATTTTGGGAACGAGTTCCATGGCTTTTCCGTTTTCCATGGCTAAAAAAACAAGATCGAGCTGGGAACAATCTTCTTCCTTTTCCCCGACAAACACCAAATCGTCTCGCAGTGTTATTTCTGGGAACACATCTTTTACGCGCGTTCCCGCAAGTGAGCGAGAAGAAAGAAGAGAAAGCTCTATATCATCACGCGCTGCAAGGACACGAATGAGCTCTAAACCGGTAAAACCAGATACACCAACAATTCCAATCTTTTTTTTTGACATAAAAAGGGCTATATGCCAGAATCCTGCCTCTTTTTTTTAGAAAAGTGAATTCTAATCATCCAAAAACCATAACATTACCAGGGAAATCAGATGATTCGCCTATTATACTCGATCAATACTTGTCTAAAAATCCAGGTTTAGAGAATCATGTTGTATTGATGATACCGGGCTTTGGGGCACAAAAAAGCCGTGATGGAAAGGGGCCCTTTGAACATATCGCTCAAAATGTTGGGTGTGATGCCGTTATTTTGAATAATCCAGAAGCAGGAGAATTAATAACCATAGAACGATTAGTACAAAATGTAAGAGAGAGCATAGAACATCTCATAAAACAATACGATAACATTCATATTTTGGGGTCAAGCCTTGGAGGATTAACAGGAATACTAGCGGCACTTCCACAATACGATGCCTTTATTGATTCTGTAATACTCTGGGCATCTCCTCTTTGTAATCTTCCGAATATAGACCGTATATGCCAAAAAAAAGGAGAGATCTATACAGTCCCAGCTCCTAATGGCTTACAAATTCCAGTACACAAAAGCACTATTGATTTTATGCAGCATTCCATAGAAGGTGCAGTCCTTCGTCGCCTAGAAAGATCACGATCTTTCTCAGGAAAAATAGTACTGTATGCCGGAGAAAATGACCCTCTTATACCCCATTCTGGAATATTACAGATGAAAAAAAGCCTCGATGATATTGGTATACCCTTAGAATTAGTATCACTGGAACACGGACACGATGTTCATAACGCCTCAGGAGTACGAGAAGATACATTGCTACAAATACAATGGGCCATACAAGGTACGAACTCAAACACTTCCTTTAGAGAGCGCACATTGGCATTGAAATCTACTTCTCTGGAGTCTTAATACTCACCCCTTTGTGCGATACAAACGGTTCAAAAATATGCCAAGCCGGTTGTGTTTGGTTTTTCAAAAGTACCCAGTATCTCCGGATATTCTCAGGATCTCCCGCGTAAACAGTAGTTCCTGCCGGGATAATAACACCAGAGACCCGAACGCTCAGAAATATTTTTACGCCTTCTTCTACATACGAATTCACCACAATCGATCCCGATGCGAGTGAAACGCCATCTTCTATAACGGATGGACCTAATATTTGCGAAGCATTTCCGCAAAATACACGGTTCCCTAAAATGGGATGTCGTCTCTCTGCTTCATCTCTTTTTCCACTGGCACCCAAGGTAACACCATGGTACAAAAACACTTCTTCTCCCACCTCCGCAGTAGCCCCAATTACTGTTCCGTGTCCGTGGTCTATCGCAAAGGGAACCTTAATTTTTGCTGTGGGATGAATTTCAATATTGGTATCTTTTTGGATATATTTTGCCATCACTTCTACAGAATACAGACTTTCGGGGAACACCTTTAAAATGGCAGAAAAAATACGGTGTGCTGCAATGGCGGCAACTCCTCGCCGCACGCTGAGAATTTCGGCATCAGAATACAGAGCAGATGCGGGATCTTGTGAACGAAAAAATGAAATATCGGAAGTAATTTCTTCAAAAATTTGAGTTCCCCCTTCAGAACCAAAAGTTTCAGCAAGAAACAATTGAAGAGGAAGTATTTCCACTTCATCTCCATCCAGTCCTAAAGAGCCTATGAGTTGTTTTTGAAATTGTGAAAAGAGAAATTTACTGGGCATACAAAAAGAAAAATTTGAGAGCAGTATAGAGGAAGATTGATTTTTGAAACATTGCTTTTTTGGAGTATTTCCTAAGTTTCAATTCGAAGTGCAACAGGGGAAACAATAGAGAGCGAACAT
>JBAXIU010000086.1:0-2322 GCA_037138215.1 Candidatus Peregrinibacteria bacterium
TATGTTCGCTCTCTATTGTTTCCCCTGTTGCACTTCGAATTGAAACTTAGGTTTTTTCAGGGGTTATACAAAAGTTCCAGACAAAATTTCTTGCAGGTGTAAAAAGCGGTATATTAAACCGCCTCTGGTTCTTTTTTCTGAGAAACCATAAATACTCCAAACGCCGCCACCATCATAACGGCACCAAAAAGCCAAGGATATGCTCCTCCAAATTCAAAAACCCATCCTCCAAAAAGTGGAGAAAGAATAGAGGCGAGGAACATAAGGCTTTGCGTGACTCCTAAAACCTCTCCTCGCCCTTTTTCATGGGTTATTTCCGTAATCTCATTTACCAAAACGACACGAAGCGTAGACTGCGCAAATGGGAACAAAAACATAGCCAGGCAAAATAACCACCAGTTTCCTACGGCAATTAAAAGGTTCGTCAGGATGAGAACTCCTAAAAAAAGTACTTGCATCTGCCACTCGTTAAAAAACCGCATCCATACTTTTTTCAGGAAAAATCCTTGGTTGATGGCAATAATAATCCCTACAGACGCCATGAGAATCCCGTTTTGAGCAGGAGTAAATTGGTATGTTAAATAGGTGTACAAAGACAGAAGAGATTGCACCAGCGTAAAACTCATCATCACCAAGAAAAACACTATAATGAGGGGCTTTGTTTCAGGATGTTTGAGGGCTTTGGTAATACTCGCAAACGGGTGAAACGAAATGGGATGATGAGGATCTCGAGAGAGATGCGTTTCTGGAAAAAAGAAAACCACTGCAATAGCATTTAAAAGACATAAAACAGCCGTTACCCAAAAGGGAAGAGTCATAGAGCTTTCTGCCAAAAGTCCTCCCAAGGCCGGTCCCACAATAAATGCGACTCCAAAAGTGGCACCAATAAGACCAAAGTTTTGCATTCGCTCTGCCTTGTTTTGAGAAATATCCGAAAGGGCGCTTTGTGCCGCAGAAATGTTTCCGCTCGCAAGCCCCGCAATAACGCGTCCAGCAATAAGCCACCAGATTGAAAACCCCGATGCAAAAATAATCCATCCCAAAACCGCACCAAAAAGGCTCCCAATAAGAATTGGTTTTCTTCCGTATCTATCCGACATGGCGCCTAAAATAGGAGCAGAGAGAAATCCAAAAAAGGAATAGAGGGAAAAAAATGCGGAAGTAAGAAATTCCGATTGCGTAATATCGTGGAGGTAAATGGGCAAAACTGGTAACGCGATACCAATTCCCACGACATCTAAAAATACGGTTGCCAAAATAAGAATTTTCGTTTTGTTCATACTTATTGAGTAAAATATTTTTGAACATTATGCCAATAGTTTTTACATTTGAGAAGAAGATAATTTTTCCGGTATCGCAAAAAAATTCTTCCGTTAATCCACCAAAAACCCGCCACTCTGCTCTTTCCACATTTCCGCGTACACACCATTTTTTTCTAATAATTCTGCGTGCGTTCCGTCTTCCACAATATTTCCATTTTCTAACACTACAATCCTATCCATTTTTAAGATGGTGGAGAGCCGATGGGCAATAACAATGGCGGTACGATTTTTTAACAGCTCAAAAATCGCGAGTTGAATTTTTCGTTCGGTAATGGAATCCAGCGCGCTAGTGGCTTCGTCGAGCACTACTATGGGCGCATTCTCTAAAAAAGCCCGTGCAATAGCGATTCTTTGGCGTTCTCCCCCGCTCAGCTTTACACCTCTTTCTCCCACTAGCGTATCCAAACCTTTTGGAAAAGCCTCTATAAAATCTAGTGCTTTTGCCTTTTTAACGGCAGAAAGCACTTCTTCTTGCGTGGCGTTTTCTTTGGCAAAAATAAGATTTTCTCGCAGAGTGCGGTGAAACAGTTCGGGCGTTTGGGGAACCAAAGTAAGGTTTTGGCGAAGCGATTTTTGCGTTACTTCTGTAATATTTTGCCCATCGATAGAAATTTTCCCTGCATTGAGGTCAAAATTCCGGAAGAGGAGTTTTACCAGAGTAGTTTTTCCAGCTCCGGAATGCCCAACTAACGCCACTTTTTGCCCTGCGGGAATGGTAAGGGAGAAGTGTGAAAAATGCTCAGCGTCGCCATCTTCGTACGCAAAAGAAACCGTTTGGAAGTCAATTTTTCCGTTTTTTACCACTAAATTTGGGGCATTGGGAATATCTTGCACGGCAACGGGAAGATCAAAAATTTCTGCCATTTCTTGGGCATCTGCTACGGCGGAAAAAAGGTTTTTCATAGAGCGCCCAAATTCCCAGAGGGAGTGAAAAATACCCAAAAGATACCTAGATTTTAATTCGAAGTGCAACAGAGTGAATTAAAATGAGGAGGAGTTT
>JBAXIU010000087.1:0-2273 GCA_037138215.1 Candidatus Peregrinibacteria bacterium
CTTATGTTCGCTCTCTATTGTTTCCCCTGTTGCACTTCGAATTGAAACTTAGGATCAATATGCTCTTGTGCCATTGCTTTGATTATTCCCGACATAAAAAACACAAAAATTCTAAGGGCGCGCCACTGTATGCTTTCTTTCTTCCCTTTGCCAAGTATTTTTGCCAAAATAGAAGTACTTTTATGCATAGTATGCCTTCTCCTCATTCCGCCGTGCTTTCGCTCCTCTCTGCTGCTATTACTGCTTTGTCGGTAAAGGCATCGCTAGTGGAATTAAGTATTCCCGATCATACCGATCATGGAGATTTTTCTACCAGTATTGCTCTGCAAATTGCCAAATCGTTAGGGAAAAATCCCAGAGCCGTGGCAGAAAGTATCTGTGATGCTATTCCCGAAAATACCATTCTGGAAAAAATAGAAATTGCTGGACCGGGATTTTTAAATTTTTTCCTCGCTCCCCAAGCGGTTACCAGTGCGATTGCACATTTTGATCCTACTGCACCGCTCATTCCCACCAAAAAACAGAAAATTTGTATCGATTCCTCACATCCCAATATCGCCAAACCGCTTCATTTTGGGCATCTTCGCAGTACTATTTTAGGTGATTCTTTATCAAAAATTTTAAAACACGCGGGGCACGAAGTAATAAAAGATAGTTTTATAGGCGACTGGGGAACCGGGTTTGGAAAACTGGTGGTAGCCCTTGATAAATGGGGAGATATGAAAGCCGTGCAAGACCATCCCATTGAGGAGCTCGTATCCCTGTACCGAAAATTTACGGAGGAGGCGAAAGAAAATCCGATATTGGAAGACGAAGCACGCGAGGCGTTCCGAAAGCTGGAAGTAGAGCATGACGCCGAAATATACGAAAAATGGGAATGGATTCGTGCCGTGTCTTTATCGGAATTGGAAAAGTTTTATGACAGTATTGCGGTCTCATTTGACCGAATGCAGGGAGAAAGTTTTTATGTACCGTTTGGGGAAGAAACTTTAGGAAAAATAGAAAAAATTGGAGAAATAAGTGATGGAGCTTTGGTGGTAAAATTTTTGGATGATAATGAAGAAGAGAAAATTCCTCTTATCCTCTTCCGTCGTTCGGACGGAGCAACCCTGTACCAAACGCGAGATATTTCTCGCATTTTATGGTACCAAAAAGAAGATTACGACACCCTCTTATACATTGTTTCCCACGAGCAATCTCTCCATTTTCGGCAAATTTTTGAAACCGCAAAAAAACTTGCTTGCCCCATTGCGTGTGAACATATTTCCTTTGGGCTTATTTTGGGGAAAGACGGAAAAAAGTTTTCCACTCGAAAAGGCACGGGCGTGGGATTGGATGAGGTGTTTGACGAAGCAAAAGAAAAAGTCTCAAAAATTATTTCCGACCGTGTAGGGGATATTTCCGCAGAGGAACGGGAAAAGCTTGTTGCAGATATTGCCATTGGAGCCGTAAAATTTAACGATCTTTCTCAAAACCGAAATACCGACATGGTATTTGATTGGGAGAAAATGCTTTCCTTTGAGGGCTTTTCTGGACCTTTTTTACAGTATTCGTACGCGCGGGCGAAGAGTATTTTGAGGAAAGCAGAAGAATTAAGAATGAAGAATGAAGAATTAGGAATTAAAAATAGTGAAATAGGGGTTGCCTCCGCCTTCGGCATCCCCCTTTCAAGGGGGGCAAATAAGGAAGAGCTCTCCCTTATGAAAAAAACTCTCCTCTTTTCTTTTATTGTGGAAAAGTCAGCAGAAAGCAGACGCCCAAATATACTCGCCGAATATCTTTTTCAGCTCGCGAAAGAATTTAATGCTTTTTATCAAAATTTCCCCGTTTTAAAAGCCGAAGGAGATGATCTTCCCCGAAGAATTTTCTTGGTTGATATTTTTGCAAAAACGCTTTCTCAGGGGCTGTATCTTCTCGGTATTCATGCTCCAGAAAAAATGTAAAGAAATCCCTTTGAGGGAAAAGGAGTTCTTGGTATGATAGGTTTTGTGCACTAAAAAATATGTCACGGTAGCTCAGTTGGTAAGAGCAC
Source organism: Candidatus Peregrinibacteria bacterium (assembly GCA_037138215.1). Classification (GTDB taxonomy): domain Bacteria; phylum Patescibacteriota; class Gracilibacteria; order CAIRYL01; family CAIRYL01; genus CAIRYL01. Next base: position 2,033 of record JBAXIU010000087.1, read on the forward strand.
AGGATTCATAACCCTGAGGTCGGCGGTTCAAGTCCGCCCCGTGACACCACAGAAGACTTTTTCTTCCTGAGAAGTCTTTTTTTTGTTTTCTGGTAAAGCTTCGGGAGTTCTATCCTCCCCCTGCACTCCTGCGAACTTTGAGGGATTGAAACGAAAGAAGATTTCGGCGTTCACTTTCCACTTCTCTCCTTCTTTTTTGCGGTACATCTCAATCCTATCCACAAAGAGATTACAAAGGATT
>JBAXIU010000088.1:0-1999 GCA_037138215.1 Candidatus Peregrinibacteria bacterium
AACTCCTCCTCATTTTAATTCACTCTGTTGCACTTCGAATTAAAATCTAGGATTCAATTCCCATCTCATGGGGGTTCTCCATTTCTTGTTTTAGAAGATAAAGACACTCCTCCTCATGCAGGTGAAAAATAAAGAATAGGAAATAACTCATTCTATAATTTTTGTGCTGGGCTGACTCAGAAGAGTCAGCCCTTTTTTTCTGGTGTTCAAAAACTAAAAAAGTTTATGTCTCCCTATTTCCCTTTAGACACATATTCAAATACCGAATTGGCTGCTACGGCTGCTTCTCCAATAGCGGTGGCAATTTGGTGGAAATGGTTGGATTGATTGGTCACATCTCCGGCAGCATAAAGCCCAGGAACAATGGTTCCTTGGTCTTCTTTGACCACTAAAAATCCTTGCTTATCTTTTTCCAGCCCAAATTTTTCTACCAGCGCCGTGTTGGGATCAGATCCAATTTCAATAAATACGCCCGCAATGTCGGTATATTCGGTTCCGTCGGCAAGTACCACTTTTTCTAGGCTTTTTTCGCCCACAAATTCATCTATAGCCGCGTTAAAAACGACTTCAATATTTTCTTTTTTTGTAATCTGCTCAATCCAAAACGGTTCTGCCCGCATGGCGTCTTTGCGAACAAAAATATACACTTTTGGGCACATTTCTGCGAGATACAAAGCCGCCGTTGCCGCACTATCACCTCCTCCCATAACGGCTGTTACTTTATTGCGGAAGAAAAACCCATCACACGCCGCGCAGTAAGTAACACCTTTTCCATCCATTTTTTCCTCGCCTTTGGCACCCAATTTTCGGGTTTTGGTTCCCACCGCCAAAATAATGGTTTTGGTAGTTACTGTTTCGCCAGAAAACGAGAGGGGAAGTGAAAAAGTCCCATCTTCGTTTTGGATAATTTCTTTTACCTCGTCGGCTTTCATCTCTGCGCCGTATTTTTCGGCATGGGCTTTAAATTTTTGCATTAACTCTGGTCCTTTAATACTCTCAAATCCTGGGTAATTCTCTACATCATGCGCTAGCGCGCTTTGCCCGCCTTCTTGGTTCCCAATTACTAAAGTTTTCAGTTTATAGCGTACGGCGTACAGGGCAGAAGTATATCCAGCAGCGCCAGAACCAATAATTACGGTATCGTAGAGAGGAAAAGTCATAGAAAAAAATAAAGAAGATTATCTCTATTCTCTATTATTTCCGCCCTTTTTTCCAGTACTTTTCTGAATTATTTCTTTTTTCATTCTCCAAATTTCTTTTTTCCCGTTCTTATTGCATACTGATTTTTGCTTTTTGATTTCTCATGGATCACATCCGAAACTTTGCCATTATTGCCCATATAGACCACGGAAAATCTACCCTCGCCGACCGGTTTTTAGAGGTAACCGGAACAGTGAACAAACGGGAAATGAAGGCACAACTCTTAGATTCTATGGACTTGGAGCGCGAGCGGGGAATTACTATAAAACTGCAACCGGTACGAATGCACTGGAAAGGCTATACCTTAAACCTTATTGACACTCCCGGTCATGTGGATTTTCAGTATGAAGTTTCGCGGTCTATTGCGGCGTGTGAAGGCGCTATTTTAGTAGTGGACGCGAGCCAGGGGATTGAAGCCCAAACCCTGGCAAACCTGTATATTGCCATTGAGCATAACCTCACTATTATTCCCGTTCTCAATAAAATTGATCTCCCCGCCGCAGACCCCGACCGGGTAGCAACGGAAATAGAAAATACTATTGGGATCCCTCGTGAAGAAATTTTGCTTATTTCCGCTAAAACAGGGCAAGGCGTTCCAGAGCTTTTGGACGCCATTGTAGAGAGGATACCAGCGCCAAAAACGCTAGAGGAGTTTATGAAGCGGTAATTTTTGCTGAAAAACTTTTCCATTTTTTACAATTTCTGTTTATGAAGGAATTGCCAACAATAACGGTGAGCGAAGTTAAGCCTAAGTTTCAATTCGAAGTGCAACAGGGGAAACAATAGAGAGCGAACATAA
>JBAXIU010000089.1:0-1897 GCA_037138215.1 Candidatus Peregrinibacteria bacterium
CTTATGTTCGCTCTCTATTGTTTCCCCTGTTGCACTTCGAATTGAAACTTAGGAGGAATTAGGAATTAGGAATTAGGAATTAGGAATGTCCTGTCCTGTAGGGGGCGCTCTGGGGCATCTCATTTTTTGGAATTTTGGTTTGTAGGGAACAAAAATTTTTGTTCCCTACCCCTCTCATAGTTTTCTCGTTTTAATACTCATTTCCATTTTCCTCTACAAACCCGCTACCATTTCTTCTTGCGGATTGGATTTTTTCAAAATCGCCTTCATTTCTGGGGTAAAGAATTTTAGAAAAAAGAGACTTCCCAAATACAAAACTGTAGCGAAGCCGATCATGAGGAGTAGTATAACCGAAGAGGGAAGAAAAACGGGAATTATTTTCTCAAAAATAAAAATCCCTGTTGCCATTATGCCCGTTGCTATAAAAATTTTAAAAGAGGGAAGGAGTGGCGGCAAAAAGAGAATTTTACGAGAGAGAAAAAACCAGCCCAATGCGGTTACTACTGCCTCTGAAATAACGGCAGATATAGCGGCTCCCAAAAGCCCGTATTGTGGAATAAGAATGAGATTGGAAATAAAATTTATTCCGAGTGCTACGGCATTGGTCCACATGACATTGTTTTGCCGGTTGTACGAAATAAGAGCGTAGTTAAAAAAGGAAGAAAGAAAAGAGAAAAAGAGCGGAATACAGAGAATTTGAAAAGCGGTATCGGCTCCTATTATCCCCAAGACAGAGTCCGTGAGGAGCTTTTTATCTGCCAATGCACTACATAATTGGCTTGCCAGCATTATTCCTCCTCCCGCCATGGGAAGCCCCAAAGCCAAGAGAAACAAAAAAGAGGATTGTAAAATCTGGGGAACCCGCTTTGAAGCGTCTGCAATAGATTTTGCGAGGAGAGGAAGTACGGAATTCATGAAGAACAGGGGGAGCAGAAGCAATACTTCCATCATTCGAATTGCCACATAGTATTTTCCACTTTCCAAATCCCCACAAAAATCTCCCGTACATATGCCATCCTGTGATCTGGGCAATAAAAACCCGAGGAGGAGAAACCCCATGCGGAAATACAGCGTGCCGAGAATCATAGAAATTCCGAAGGGAAGGCTTTGGGTAAAAAGATTCCATATCTTTTGTGTATCCATAGAAAACCGCAGGGGAATTTCCCGTTCTGTGAGATAAAAAGTCATTCCGAAGGTAAATACAGACCCCAAAATTCCCATTCCGAGCACCGCATAAAAGGATTCGGTAGTGGAAGAACGGCTCCAATATTGGGTAATAAGCACAATCCCCAGAAAAGTAATGAGTTTTCCCGCAATAAGCGCGTGGGAGTAAAACCGCATTTTCCAAAACAGCTGGAGCACCACCGAAACCGTTCCACTCATGAGCACAAAAAAAGTGGCAACGGCGGCGAGAATAACCCCAGATGGAATAAGGGTCCCCATATATGCTGGAACCAGAAAAGCCCCCACAATGGATAACATCATAGCCCCCGTAGTAAGAATGAGGCGGAGAGAAAAAGCAGAAGAATAGATTTCGCTCCGATTTTCTTCATATTTTGACATTTCCCGGAGTGCCAAGGTGTATACCCCCATATCTGCTACTGCTCCAAAAAAAGCGAGAAACTCGTAAATGGTTCCATAATCTCCAAATTCAGAAGTCTCAAAATAAGTAGAAAGAATCCGAACAGTAAAGAGTGCGAGCACCGCGGTTCCGGCTTTTCCAAAAATTTGAGCAAAAGTATTTCCTAAAATTCCTTTGGCAATGTTGCGCATCAGCGTAAAAAAAGAGGCAAAAAAGAGTGTAGGGGAGAAGGCGTGAGAAAAAAAGATTTTGCCTTTTAAAGGGTAACCTTTAAAAGGGTGTGCTAACGAAGGAAGGGTAGCAAAAGGGAGGAGG
>JBAXIU010000090.1:0-1856 GCA_037138215.1 Candidatus Peregrinibacteria bacterium
TTATACTCCCTCGCTTTTTCAAGCTCTCATTATATGTCACCCAATTCCGTACCCGGTACTTTGCTTTTGGATATTCTGTTTCTTGGCTTATGTCCGCTTTTTGCACTTTTGTCTTTTTTCCCATGCTTTATTTTCCCACACTTTTTCTTTTATGCAACAAAGCCCTTAAAAACTCAGCAGTTCTCAATATGGATAAAAAGTGGGGGTAAAAGAATGCCAGGACAAAGCTGGAGAGAACAAAGCAAAGAAGGCAAAACGGGAAACGTAATGGAAAAAGAAATGAGATTTGGATAGGAGGAATCACAAATTAGCGGATACGAGCAAAAACGTTCCGCAGCGGTGATAATATTAATTCAGGGTCTAATTCAGGCTGAGGAGGGAATTTCTATTTCAAGTCCGGTGATCATAAAGTCGAGCAAGTGATCCCAATTGTTAAAAACAATATAGCGTAAAAGGGCATTGATATCGTGAAAGAAGAGCTCCCGTTTACGCAGTATCTGGCGGAGCAATTTGTAGCGCATATCGACAAGATTCAAAACGGTGTGAAATAGGAAAGCAAGCAAGTTGAGTGAGAGAAAAAAAGAAGCCAAAAACTGGCTACCATGCCCGAAGTTGTGCTCAAGGTGGTAGCCTTTGGTCTTGAGAACGTTGTTATTCTCGTTTTCAATCTTCCAGCGGGAGCGTCCATCTCGTGCGATCGCTTCCACTGTCGTTTCGAGTACATCAAAATCGGTTACAAAGGCATTACGATACACGAATGCTCCCGTTTCTTCATCCGTAATTGTGAGTTCGCACCAATTGACGAGCATAGCATTCGGTTCACCATTGAGAGGTAGATCATTGGCATAACGATACGTATAGATTTCACCCTGTTTACCATTCCAGCCGCGAACGGCATAGGTGGAAAGTGTCCCATTATTTTCCAGAAACTTTACGGTTTTATAGAGCATCTCATGTGAATCGGGCTTGCAAACCAGAATAAAGTGTAGTCCGGTGTGCTTGATGAGTTGGCAGAACGGTTGTCGACTAAATAAATCATCGCCCAGAAGGATTACCCCTTTACTGGTATAGTATGCACCATGTTTTCTCACCCATCGTTTTGCAGCTTCGATCTCACAGTCCTGCTTTTCCTTCCCATCCTGCGGAATAATGAACTCCGGTTCCAGGCAGATGACATGCTCATTCCCCGACTGTACTATCACTGGCGTTATGACCCCGTGATAATGGTTGATTTCTTCATTTTTCAATGTCCGATGGCTACATTTGTCACATTGGATCTTCTTCGATGAAAAATATTCCGTCCCATCCAATGCTATCAACACTTTGTTTGAAAATGAACGCATCCCCTTGATTATCTCTGCTTTTTCTAGTCTGTTGAATATTTCTCGATACATCCCGTTTAGCACTTCCGGTGTTACCGGGTCGAGCATGTTTCGTATCTGATTGGCACTTGGTATGTGCATAACTCCAAATATGCTCTCCGCATTTCTCTTCCCTTTTGCTTTTTTCAATGTTTCCTGGTGTTCCAAAAACGACGCACATTGTGTAAAAAATACCGAGAAGGCTCCCATTCCTGCATCTTCCATTTTATACTGGGTGTTTTTTCCTGTTCGGCTATCCGTCAATTCGCCCATTTTTTCTTTCATTCGTCCGATCAACTTTGGTTGTGTAAATCCTTCTAACATTTTACTTCCTCTCTGTTAATAATTTTCCCCCACCTTACCACTTTTTCCCTTTTTGCATAAGGGTTTTGCCTCTCTTTTTTCCATATTGAGAATTGCTGAAAAAAATATGATTACGATCAATACCTTCGCCAAAAAGAACCACAGAAAGAGGGCTTTTGTAGTAAAGTTATC
>JBAXIU010000091.1:0-1851 GCA_037138215.1 Candidatus Peregrinibacteria bacterium
GAAACTCCTCCTCATTTTAATTCACTCTGTTGCACTTCGAATTAAAATCTAGGGTGAGGTTCAAAAAAAGTATTTTCAAGAGGCCTATGACAGGGGATTTCATATTTGTGCAGAAGGGATAGAAAATGAACAGCAATTGGCCATTTTTTTACAAAATTATGAGGCTTGGAAAGATACACTGCCTATAGATAAAGGAGGACCTCACAACAAAAAATTACCAAAAATCTCAATTCAAGGTTTTTGCTTTTCTAAAGGGGTTTCAAAGGAAGAGTTTTCACAATTATCAAAAACACCGTCCGCTAAAAGTGGGTAGTCTTTTACACCTTCATTCTACAAAACTTCCGTTTTCCCATTTGAAATACCTTTTCTCCGTCGTTTAAAATAACGGGAGCATTGGGGTCTTCCTGTTTTTCGCCGTCTATTTTTACGGCGCCTTCTATAATTTTTCGCCGTGCTTCGGTGCTACTGGGAAAAAGCCCAGATTTTACAGCGAGATCTAAAACGCTGTAGGTTCCCGCTAAAAGCTCTATTATGGGTGCATCTTCTGGGACGGTATTTTCATCCCGTTTAGAGAAAATTTCTAAAAATTCCGCTTTTGCTCTTTCTCCTTCTTCTGGCGTATGAAAATCTGAGGTAATGCGCTTAGCTAAAGTCAGTTTTGCTTCTCTCGGGTGCTCAGCCAAAATATCTGCTATTTCTTCTTCGCTTATATCGGTCAGGAGTTCAAAGTATTTGCGCATTAACGCATCGGGAATGCTCATGAGTTTGCCAAACATTTCCCGCGGGCTTTCGGTAATTCCTACAAAATTATTTAGGGATTTACTCATTTTTTCGTGTCCGTCTAATCCTTCTAAAATGGGAACGGTGAGAATGGCTTGAGGCGCAAGTCCAAAATGCTCTTGAATGCGGCGCCCCGCCATGAGGTTAAATAGTTGGTCTGTTCCACCCATTTCTATATCCGCTTTTATGGCAACTGAATCGTATCCCTGCATGAGGGGGTAAAAAAACTCTACGAGGTTAATATCCAGCCCTTTTTTTAGGCGTTCCTGAAACATATCCCGTTGCATCATTTGTGATGCGGTAAACGCGCTGGCAAGGCGTAATACTTCCTCAAAATTCATTTTAGAAAGCCAATCTCCGTTTTTTACGATTTTGGTTTTGGTGAGATCCAAAATTTTTCCCGCTTGTGCGAGGTAGGTCTTCATATTTTCTACAATATTTTCATCGGTGAGGGGTTTTCGTAATTTATCTTTTCCGGTGGGGTCGCCAATTTTTCCGGTAAAAGTTCCAAATAACAGCAAAATATGATGCCCTGCGTCTTGGAATTGGCGCAGTTTTTTAAGAGGGACGCAGTGCCCCAGGTGCAAATCGGATCCAGTAGGGTCAATCCCAAATTTTATACGCAATTTTTTTCCGCTTTGGAGCAGTTTTTCAAGTGGTGCGCGTTCTATAACATCAACAATTCCGCGAGAGAGAAGAGGAAAAGACATGGCAAGAAAAAATGAACGACAAGAGTATATCTTTTTTTGAGCACCCTACAAAGGGATGAGCGATTTTATTTTTTTACAAAAAATAGTCTTGACAAATAGAACCTTCCCGCGCAAATTGGCGCCCTCCTTGCTAAAGAGCTTTTTTACTGCAGAAAATGGCTTTAGAAAGAGGAAATTATTCTTTTATTTATTTTTCATGGCAGAATTTGAATTTCATCCAACAGAGAGGTTTGTCAATCACGAATGTCCCTTAATGAAAGGATCTACTAATGGTGACGCAGAACTTGTACACACTGGGAAATGCCCAATAAATCCTAAGTTTCAATTCGAAGTGCAACAGGGGAAACAATAGAGAGCGAAC
>JBAXIU010000092.1:0-1800 GCA_037138215.1 Candidatus Peregrinibacteria bacterium
ATTAAAAATGAGAAATCAAGAATTTGGAGGGGGGGGAGGGGCGCCACTACTGGGTGCCCTAATGTGAAATGTTCCGTCATTGCGAGGAACGAAGCAATCCAGCTATAGGAAACAAAATTTTTTGTTCCTTACTGTTTAATATCAGCAAGAGCTTTTTTTAGGAAGGCTTCATCACCGCCTTCTGAAAACTTTTCACGCACTATTTTTTCTACTGCCACCACAATAACGCTCGCCAACTCTTTTTGTGCGTCGGAGACCATTTTTCGAGTGGATTCATGCGCTTCTTTATGAGCTTGTTCTAAAAAGCGCGACGCAGCATCTTCCGCTTCTGACATAATATACTGAGTTTTTTCCTTTGCGAGAGAATCTGCCTTTATAAGAAGATCTTTCGCTTCTCTTCGGGCATCAGAAAGAATTTGAGATTCTTCTTTTGCCACTTCTTCAAGGCGAACTTTTGCTGCTTGCGCATCTTTGAGACCTTGCTCAATTTTCTCCCCGCGTTCGTCCAAAAATTTCAGCATCGGACGATACGCAAAATAGGAGAGAACTCCAAAGAGAATGAGAAAGTTAACGGTTTGAGCGAGCAAAAGAGGCCACTCAACACCCAATTTAGAAAGTGCTTCCATAGAAAAAAGGATTACGAAAGAATCTTAAATGCAATTACGAGGGCGTAAATAGCAATAGCTTCGGTAAATGCTGCTCCCAAGAAGATGAGAAGCTGGATTTTTGAACTTGCTTCTGGATTGCGTCCGATAGCTTCGAAAGCCTTTCCAAATAAAAATCCCATACCAATACCAGGACCGATAGCGCCAAGCCCAATAGCAAGAGCTGCTCCAATAAATTGTAAAGACGGAATGTCCATAAAAAAAAGAAAAAGAATAAAAAAAGGACTAATGTTGTGCCTCTGTCATGGCCATCTTCATAAAAACCGTAGCCAGCATTGCAAAAACGGTTGCCTGAATGAGTCCCGCTAAAACCTCTAGCGCCAAAAACGGCAGAGGGAGGAAATAAGGGATCAGGTGAAGCATGGTTGTGAGTAAAACCTCCCCCGCAAACACATTTCCAAATAAACGAAAAGTGAAAGAAACGATTTTTGCAACCTCACTTACTATTTCTAAAAGCCCCACAAAGGTACCAATAATGTATGGTTTTTGAAAAGGGCTCACCAGGAATTTTTTTCCGTACCCCCAAAGTCCTAAACTGACAATTCCTACAAATTGCACTACAATCATTACCGACAACGAAAGTCCGAGTGTAAAATTGAGGTCAGCAGAAGTACTTCGTAAAAATGGAATCAGTGTTTTGTGTCCTTCTGCGTCATGAATAAGACCAATGGTTCCTACTCCTGGCAAAAGTCCAATCCAGTTGGAAAGGAGAACAAAAACAAAAATAGTAAATATTAAAGGGAATGCTCTTCGTGCTTGGTTTTTATCCTGCATTACATCTTCAATAGTATGCAATGCCCCCTCTATCATTACCTCCACAAGCGATTGAGATCGAGATGGAACGATAGTTTTCTTTTTTACGACTAATAAGAAAAGCCCTACCAACATCGCGCTTACCATTACTCCTACCAAAAATGAATTGGTAATAAAGAAACTCCCGATATGAAAGAGGTGCTCCGCCGCTATAGAAATGTCGACTTCCATTTGAAGGTTTTACGGATAAAAGTAAGGGAACCATTTTTTCTTCCGCGAGACTACCATTGAAGAAAAAATGAGTAAAGTGAAATTTTTTTAAAAAAATAAGACCTAAGTTTCAATTCGAAGTGCAACAGGGGAAACAATAGAGAGCGAACAT
>JBAXIU010000093.1:0-1613 GCA_037138215.1 Candidatus Peregrinibacteria bacterium
CCTCCTCCCTTTTGCTACCCTTCCTTCGTTAGCACACCCTTTTAAAGGTTACCCCTTTATGGTCAGTAATAAATCTCGTATGATACATATACTTTTTCCTTACTATTTTCGATGCAAAAACCCATTTCTGCCCTTCTTCTCTGCGCAGGTATTTCCTCCCGCATGGCACCCCTTTCCGATAAGATTTTTTTTGAATATCTCGGAAAATCTATTCTGGAACGAAAAATTGAAGAACTTATAAGAGGAGATGAAATCCAGGAAATTTTTATTGTGGGAAATACGGAAAATATCCCTAAAATTAAAACCCTGTGCTCTGAGAAATTTCCCAATAAAAATTTCCATTTTACGGTCCAAAAAAACCTTAAAGAAGGCATGATGGGAGGAGTCTTGAGTATTGCAGATGATTTTCCAAATCATCACGCACTTCTAGTCGTCAGCTCTAATGATTTTGTGGAAAACTTTTGTATAAACTCCATTATTTCGCAGTGGAAAGAGAGTTCCTCTGAAATTTTTATATGTGGGAAAAAAGTGCATTCCTACTTTCCTGGTGGATATCTGGAACTTAAAAACGAAAAATTTGTGGAAAAAATTACCGAAAAACCGGGGGAGGGGAACGAACCCTCCGATATGATCAATCTTGTTTTCCACCTTTTTACACAACCGCAAAAACTTTTTGCAGAACTTGTACACATTTCCTCTTCTCTGCCATTGATTACCCCCCTGATAAGGGGGGTAGGGGGGTTGTGGATTCCGGATGAAGGAGGTAAAACAAAAAATACAAGGGCAACAGATGACGCCTATGAAACCGCACTTCAAAACCTCTTTTCTAGTGGCGTTCCAACAGAAGTGGTGCCGTATTCTGGATTTTGGCAAGCCCTTAAATACCCATGGCATCACCTAGATATGACCGATTATTTTTTATCCACCATAACCGAGAAATACATTAACCCCTCTGCGCTTATTGCAAAAACTGCCGTAATAAACGGAAATGTAATAATAGAAGAAGGAGTAAAAATTTTTGATTTCGCCGTGATAAATGGTCCGGCATATATTGGAAAAAACACGATTATTGGCAACCATGCGCTCATAAGAGGTAGTATTGTTGGCGAAAATTGTGGTATTGGACACACCACCGAAATAGCGCGCAGTTATATCAGAAATGGCGTTTCGGCGCACCAAAGCTACATAGGAGACAGTGTAATAGAAAATGATGTGAATTTTGGAGCAGGAACGAGAACGGGAAACCTTCGCCACGACGAAGGGAAAATTTTAGCAGTAGTAAAAGGAGAAAAGGTAAATTCCCATAAAACAAAACTAGGGCTTTTTTGTGGGAGCGGAGTAAAAATAGGAATTAACACGAGTTTTGCGCCCGGAACATCAGTGGGGAAAAACTCCTTTCTTTCTCCTGGAATGTGTATAACTCAAAACATCCCAGAAAACAGCTTTGTACAGAGAAAATTTCGAAAAGAGGAAGTAGAGATATGTGAAAATCGGGAAAAGTAATAATAGAGATTTTTTATACTGTTTCTTTTATTTTTTAATATTTTATTAATAAGGTATTAAACCTAGATTTTAATTCGAAGTGCAACAGAGTGAATTAAAATGAGGAGGAG